>CAZHLB010001145.1:0-2067 GCA_964533005.1 uncultured Saprospiraceae bacterium | reverse complement strand
CATTAAGGTGCAATAGTACGGGAGTCTAAGGCTGAAGGCTGATCAGATAAAACAAGGATAACCGCAAAGCAAGCTTTGGCCTTGAAAAGAGAGTGGACGTTTTACGTCCTCTTCGCGTACTTCTTCGTCCAGCGGGTCCGCTTCTTTTATCAAGATCAAAAGAAAGTTCAAGCTCCCATAGTTATATTTTAATATAACTTTGGTTAATAGATAATCATGAACCTCCCGCTTGAAAAAAGGCTGAAAAAACGGGCCCACGTGGAGCTCGCCTACCTGCAGGATGAGCTTGTGGAAATCATGTATTCCCTGGACCCGAAAATCATACTGCACGGCGGAACGGCGATTTGGCGATGCCTAGGCGGCAACAGGTTCTCGGAAGACCTTGATTTTTACGGAAAAGAAACGGACCGGGCTGAATTTCTGAAAGCGTTCGAAAGCCGTGGCCTTCAGGTCGAAAAACTGAAATCAACTGACAACCTCTTTTTTTCCAAGGTTACGGACGGCAGGTCGATTGCGCGGATCGAAATCAATTTCGGAATAAACCTGACTTCGCCACTTTTGGTTGGCGTTCGCTGATTTTCGGTTCTGGAGCAATTTGACATTTGGCTGTCAGGTCACTATTTTTGGTTCGATTTCGCCGTATTTTTTGATGTAATCGCCGAAAATCGCCTTCAATTCGGCCGAAAAATTCGAAATCACAGTCATTCGGAACCAGTTTTTCGGGTATATCACCGTAACTGTCAAATTGTTCAGGTATTTTTTGAGGACTTTCAAGTTTTTTACGAGGGGATTCTTTGTCAAAAAGTGTGTCAAATTAACGAGGGCGTTTGTGAGGAAAACGAGGAGGATGTAGCCGATTACCGCGTTGTATGACCAGTGCCTGATTGGCCGCATTTCGGCGCCTTCTTTCAAGTCTCGTATGAATTTTTCCACGGCGTCTTTTTCGCGGTACAAGCGCAGAACCTCGGAGGGTTCTGCGTCGAGGCTTGTTTCGAGGATGAAGTATCCTTCGATGCCGGTTATGTACGGGTTCGCCATCGTGCCGATGGCTTTCTGGATTTTTCCTTCTGAGATTATCCAGCCTTTTTCGTAGACGTGCCGCCCGATTTCTTTGCCGGCTTTTACCTTTTTTTCGAGGCAGGCGCCGGTTTTGAGATCTCTTTTGAATTTCCTGCCTTTCTTTGCGAGTTGGTCGCGTGCGAGCTTTTCCGAGTAGAACACGTATTGGTGCTCGCCGTTTTTTCCGCGTTTGGCGCAGAGTACCTCTGCGCCGTTTGTCTCGATTTTTTGTTGGCTTGCTGACTTGAATAACGCGATGGCTTCTTTGTATGGACCGGTTTTTTTGCCTCGGAGTGTCAGGTAGTGGAAGCCGAGTTTGCGGATTGTTTCCTTGTTTTGTTTGGTGTTGCCTCCGCAGTCGAATACGAGCAGCGAGGAGGGTGTGAGTATTTTCGTGCATAGTTTCAGCATTGTTTTCATGTGTTTCCGGTCGTTTACGTTTCCTTTTTGGATTGTCAGCGCCGTTGGCATCTTGTTTGCTCCGATGCTGATGCCGTACGTGAGTTGTGGCTTTCCTGGCTCGTGGTCGCGGGAGTAGCCGAGTTTTGCAAGTGAGCAGTTGTTTCCTTCGAAGTAGCTGGAGGAGAAGTCGACGTTTTGGGTGTTGTCGTCCAGCTTGTTTTTCTTTACCCATTGCTGGTACTTGTCGATTACGAATGGGCTGTTTTTGCCCATTCGTTCGAGTGTCCGGTTGAGTGTCCTGTCGGACACTCCGTCTTCGAAGTCGAGGAGTTTGAGTTCTTCGTTTGATGTGAATTCCAAGAGTCTGCTTACGGCGAGTGATTCTCCGAGCTTGTTTGCCATGAGCAGTTTTATTGATGGGATGAAGTCTTTGGCTCGGCCGCCAAGGCCGGAGAACACGGAGTTGAAAAAACTGGTTTGAGCGTCAGCTTTTTCAAGCAGAGCAATTGTTCCTATTGAGAAGGTCACGCTTTGTTTCATTTATGTTTCACCAAAACAGTGAAACAAAGCAACCTTCTTTATTCGCTCAAACTGGCGAAGTCAGGT
>CAZHLB010001144.1:0-2067 GCA_964533005.1 uncultured Saprospiraceae bacterium | reverse complement strand
CATCAGCGCCAAACTTTGCCCGTAATTTTTTCGGAACTCAATGATTTTCAGGCGCTCATGATTCAGAGAACGAAGCTCGGAGAGGGTGCCGTCGGTGCTGCCGTCGTCCACGTAAATGATTTCGTAATCCTGCCCTTGCATGGCATCGGCAAGTTGCTCCACCAGCGGGCGGACGTTGGCTTCCTCGTTGAAAACGGCTATGACGATGGAGATTTTCATTCTTGATGGTTGGTTTTCGGGCGATGTTGGATGAACCAGTCGGTGAGTTTTCCGAGCGCCATTTCCTGGCATCGGTACTTGGTGACGAAGGTCGCTGAACGCTCGTAAAAGTAGGGATGGTAAGTGCCGGGGTGAATGATGTACCAGCCAACGGTGTCGAAATCATTGAATTTCGAGCGCACCAGTTGACCTGTTTCACGGGTGAAATAAAACCCCGTCGCAGGTTGCAAGCCGAGGCTGTTTTCCAAAATATGAACGGGCTGCCCGTCCAGTTTTTCCGCCGCTGCCAAAACCGTCTCCCGGACACGGGTGCTGCACTCGATTTTCAGCCTGCTCGGCAAAATGAACCAGTCGAAACCAAGCCTCGCCACGAGCAGCACCAGCACAAAAATCAAGAACCGGTGCGCCTGCCAGCGCCAGTAAAGCCAGCTCAAAAATGCCAGCGAGACGGCGAGGGCGGCTGATTTCAATTTCAAAAAAGGCACATCCTGCACGGCTTCCCAAAAAGGCGGCAACAAACTCGCCGCCGTTGCCACGAGGCAAAGGACGAAAAAAGTCATCTCCACCGCTTTCGTCAGCTTCGAACCAGCTTCTTTGTTTTTGAAATGCAGGTAAAAAAAGGCGGAAAATACCAGTGGTACGTGCATCAAAAGATAGCGTGGATAGACTTCCACACTCGTCCAGTACGGCAAAATGGTCGTGAAAAAAACGAGCAAATTCCAGGTGATGAACTTGTTTTCCCGCACAAGCCGCCAGGCATTTTTTCTAAAAAAATAAACCGTCAGCAACGTCCAGGGCAGAAAGTGATACCACATTTCGAAAGGAAAAGTGAGCAAGTGCAGCGCCGTTTGCCCGAAGCCATGCTCCACGAAAGTGCGCTTCGCTGACTCGCTGAACAGGGTTTTGAAGACTTCCTCCAAGCCGTTTTTTTGGGCATACAAAAAATAATAACCGCCCACCAATGCCAGAAAAACAGCCATTCCACCCAGGTGCGCCCACGAAAAAAGCCGCCTCCATTTTTTTTGCCAGATGAAATAAGTGAGAAGGGCAATGCCCAGAAAAACCAATGCTGGCAAGCCTTTTAGCAAAAAACCAATCGCCGCCAGCAGGTAAGCCAGCACGAAAAGCCGCCCGAACCGCTCCCGCTCACCTTCCCGGTAAATGAGCATGAACAGGCAAAACATCACCCAGGAAAAGCAGGTGTCAATCAGCGCCAGCATGGAATCCCAGAAAAGGATGCGACCGCAGGTGACCAATGAAAATGCCGCTAAAACCGGGAAGAGAGAAAAAATTGAAAATTTTTTCTCTCTAAAAATCCCCTCACTTCCCGGGGGTGAAAATTCACCGGGTGACTTCAAGTCACCCGGTGAATTGGGATGTATCAAGCGATTGAAAAAAAAATACACGCTCCCTGCATACGCCAGCAAAAAAATCACCGTCGGCAGCCGTGCGGAAAACTCATCCGCCCTGCCCGTCAGCTCGAAAAACAGCAGCAAAATCCAATTGTAGAGCGGCGGTTTGTTGTAGTAAAATTCACCGAAAAGCGTGGGCGTCAGGTAGTTGCCGGAGATTTTCATTTCCAGCGCCACGAGCGAGCGGATGCCTTCGTCGTCGTAAAATGCAATCAAGCCCAGGTGGGTCAGCAAGGCGGGAAAAAGCAGCAGGATGGCTGCGGCAGTGAGGATTTGCGTTTTTGAAAACCGGCGCACTTCGTACAATTTGGTGATTTGGTGATTTGGTGATTTGGTGGATGGGGCGTGCGACCCCCTCACCAAATCACCAAATCACCCAATCACTACTGTAAGACGAGCAAAGTAATTGTGGCTACTTAATTTTGCCGGTCATTTT
>CAZHLB010001143.1:0-2068 GCA_964533005.1 uncultured Saprospiraceae bacterium | reverse complement strand
AGCGAAGGATGTTTAGGATGTGAGGCGGACGACGCCTCACATCCTAAACATCCTTCGCTATCCCCCCTCATCCTAGTTCAAAAACATCAAGTCATGTCTGAAAAAAAATCTGAACTCAACCGCCGTGATTTCGTCAAAGCCGCCGGGCTGACGGCTGCCGGGCTGATGATTGTGCCTCGCCACGTCTTGGGCAAAGGCTACCGTGCGCCCAGCGACAAACTCAACATCGCACTGGTCGGCTGCGGCGGCAAAGGCGAGGCTCACCGGGATGCGCTCAAAGGCTTCGAAAATTTCGTTGCTTTTTGCGACGTGGACGACGAAAGGGCAAAGGGCACTTTCAAGGAATTTCCGAACGTCCCCCGCTTCAAAGATTTTCGAAAAATGCTCGATGCGATGGGCAAAAACATTGACGCTGTCGTCATCGCCACGCCTGACCACACGCACGCCACCATTGCGATGGCTGCCATTCAGCAGGGCAAGCATGTCTATGTGGAGAAACCATTCACGCATAATATTTGGGAAGGTCGGGAACTGCTCAAAGCCGCTCAAAAACACAAAGTCGTCACCCAAATGGGCAACCAGGGCGCTTCGCTCGATTGCAACCGGGAGGTCGCCGAGTGGATTCAATCGGGCGTCATTGGCGACGTGACGAGGGTTCACGTTTGGACGAATCGCCCCGTTTGGCCCCAAGGCGTTGCTACGCCAAAAGAGAAAGTGAAAGTGCCGAAAAACCTCGATTGGGATTTGTGGCTGGGCCCCGCAGAGTTTCGTCCGTACCACCCGGCTTACCTGCCTTTCAAATGGCGTGGCTGGTGGGAATTTGGCACCGGCTCCTTCGGAGACATGGGTTGTCACCTGGTTGACCCAGCCTACCGGGCGCTGAAACTCACCGTGCCGACGAGCGTGGAAGCAAGTGCCGCCACTGTTTGGGTGGGCGATTTTGTCGAAGCAAATTTTCCCGATTCCTGCCCGCCGTCGAGCCTGGTGAAAATGGATTTTCCCGCACGGGAAGGCATGCCCGCCTGCGAACTTTGGTGGTACGACGGCGGCATCAGACCGATGCGCCCCGTCGAGTTAGGAGCCAACGAAGAATTTGGAAGCTGGGACGGCGGCGTCCTTTTCGAAGGCTCGAAAGGCAAGATGGTGTGCGGCATTTTTGGCGAAAAGCCGACCCTGCTGCCCACGTCGAAAATGAAAGATTTTACCCCGCCCAAACCTTGGATACCTCGTGTGAAAGGCGAGCATCAAAACATTTGGGCGGAGGCTTGCAAAGGCAATGGGCAAGCCACTTCTCCCTTCGAGTACGCCGTGCCGCTGACCGAGTCGCTGCTCATTGGCAACCTGGCGGTGCGGAGTTATGATTTTAAAAAATTGCAACCTGGCAAGACGCCTACCTCTTGGGCGCCTTATGATTATCCTGGCAGGATTCGATTGGAATGGGATGCGGAAAACGTGCGGGTGAAGAATTTTGAGGAGGCGAACAGGTTTGTGCGGCGGGAGTACCGGAAGGGGTGGGTGCTTTGAAAATGAAAAACGGAGCGGTTTTTACCGCTCCGTTTTCATTTTCACTCCCTCAAAAACACCAACTCCTCCTCCTCCGACAACCTCGCAATCACAGAAAGCTCGCTCATTTCCTTTTCCATCTGCCGGTACTTCGCCACGAAATTTACTCCTTCAATGACTGCGGAACTGATTTCCCCAAAATGCCTCGGCAAAGGCTGCTCACCAATGCTGGCTGCCGTCGCTACGACAGGCTTGCCAAACCGCTCGATGAGTTGCCTGCAAAATTCATCCAGCACGATGCGAATGGCGACCGAGCCGTCCAACCCAAGCACGTTTTTCGGCAAATTTTTCGGCTCATCGTATATGATGGTCAACGGTCGGATGTGGTGACCCAGCAGCGTTTCCACCCTCGGATGAATGAAGCCGACATACTTTTTGAGCATGGAAATGGAAGAAACGAGCAGCACGAAAGGCTTGGAGCGGTCTCGTTCTTTGAGCGCATACACCTTTTCGATGGCTGCCGCATTGGTGGCGTCGCAGCCGATGCCCCAGACCGTGTCGGTAG
>CAZHLB010001142.1:0-2069 GCA_964533005.1 uncultured Saprospiraceae bacterium | reverse complement strand
CGGAAAAAATTTCTTTCAGAAATTTTTTCCGAGCAAAATCAGGCGTTTTCCACCTGTCAGCTTTTGTCTCGCCTGGAAACTCAACGCTCATCAATCAACAATCCTCAATCCTCAATTCCAGCGTCCGCCAGATGTTTTGGGCGGTGGTTTGCTTTTCGCTGATGAACGTAGCGGCAAAGGCATTGCCTGGCATTCCGGTGATGGAGATTGTGTTTTTCCGCTGCGTCGTTTCCATTATCCTGAGTTTTTGGTGGCTGCGGCGAGTATCAGTTTCGTGGCGGGGCAGCCATACGATTCAACTGCTCGGACGAGGCTTGGCGGGCACGACGGCGCTCTATCTTTTTTTCCTCACCATTCAAAAAATGCCGCTGGCAACGGCGGTCACGCTGGGCTACACCTCCCCCATTTTCACTGCCATACTTGCGGTGATTTTTCTGAAAGAAAAGATGAAACCCGTGCAGTGGCTCATGTTCGGCGTATCGTTTTTGGGCGTTTTGGCGCTGAAAGGTTTTGACGAGCGGGTGTCGTGGCTATTCCTGGCGATGGGTTTGTCGGCGGCGTTTTTGAGCGGGGTCGCCTACGTTTTGGTGCGCAGCTTGAAAGACAAAGAGCATCCGCTGGTCGTGGTTTTTTACTTTCAATTGGTGGGAACGCTGGTCGGCGGCGGCTTTTCGCTCGTGAATTTTAAGACGCCGCAAGGCTGGGAATGGGCGCTGCTGCTGGCGATTGGCTTGCTCGCACACTTCGGGCAGGTGTTTTTGACCAAAGCCATTCAAGGCGAAAAAGTAGGCGTGGTTTCCAGCCTGAATTTCCTCGGAGCCATTTTCGCCACGTTTTTTGGCTGGCTGCTTTTTCACGAAAAAATCACGCTGGGAAACATCGCCGCCATGGCGACTGTGATTGCGGGAGTGCTGATGAATATTTGGCTGAATGCGCAAGGCGGTAAGCGGCTTCGGCGCTTCGTGGCGAATCTTTTGACGAAGTGAAAGAAGGAAATTTCGCAAAAACTGACAGGTGTTTTCCACCTGTCAGCTTTGAGCTTTTCCGAAGAAATCAAGCTCGCATCCGCTCTTGCATCATTTGCCCGTAAGTCCGGTATGACACGGAGGCAGGCGAGGCAATTACAAACAATTTCCCCGGCGTATCGCTTTCTACCGCCAGTTCGGAGGCGTCTTTCAGCAGAATGAAATCATCCTTTTTTACCGGGTTTCCATTCACTGAAAAATTGCCTTCCTCCACATACATCGAGTAAATTTTTCCCGGCTCGACTGGCTTCCGATAGTTGGTTTTTTCAAACTCAAATTGCTGAACCTCAATGCCTTTCGTCTCCATCGAAAACGGCGAGCCTTCACCGACAAAAGTCCTGACGCTGATTCCATCTTCCTGGCTAACGGGCAAATCGGCGGCAGTATAATCATCGTAAGAAGCAGGGTGATTCAAGGTTTTCGTCAAATCCGGGTCGAACCAGATTTGAAAAATGGCGGCGTTTTTCGCCAGAAACTCGGCATGGCTGATGCCATTTCCGGCACGAATGATTTGCACGTCGCCTGCCTTGAGCGGCTTCCAGGCATTCAGCTTGGTGTCGAAGTGGCGGATGTTGCCCTTCAAAACGAAAGAGACAATCTCGAAACCTTCGTGCGGATGCAGCCCGATGGTACTGTCCGTGGTAGCTTCGGCGTAAGCCCAATAAAAAAGATTGGAGTACGGGCGCAGCTTGCCGCCTTCCCGTGGGAAGCCAATGGGCTTATTCTCAACGATTTCGCCGCCGTTGAACTGCCCTTTGGCTTGCTCTGACTTAGTGATGATTTGGATTGACATTGCTGGGAATTTGATTTTGGAACCAGCTTTCCGTTCCGAGTGCTCGGGATGGAAAGGTCATTCCACCGATTGGAGATTTTGCTAAAAAGGCATCAACTGCCCCAAAGTTTTCAGCACGGGAAAAGCGCCTCCGCTTTGGAAAATGAGTTCGAGCGTTAAGCCTTGTTTTGGGGGAGAAAATTTTTTTTGCAAAACTTTTAGGTCTTCGACAATTCTTGCGGACGCGAGGAGGATGGGAACGCGGATGACGC
>CAZHLB010001141.1:0-2070 GCA_964533005.1 uncultured Saprospiraceae bacterium | reverse complement strand
CAAGAATTGTCAGAGAACTTAAATCATTTTTACCGACCTGTCAGCTTTGAGCTTGAAAATCAAGCCTTTCCCCGCATTTTAAAATCTGAAACGGCTGCTCCAACCTCCTCGCAGCGGCAGCAAAATCCTCCGGGTCGGCAGTGTTGAAAGTGAATAGGTCGTAGTGGCAAGGAACGACCAGTTTTGCGCCGATGGCTTTTCCCAACCAGGCAGCTTCTTCCGCATTCAAATTTCCGGCAACGCCTCGTTTCGGGTCTCGCCCATTGATGGGAAGCAGCGCCAAGTCCACCTGGAAGGGGCGCAAAATTTCCGCCATGCCTTCGTACAAAATCGTGTCGCCGCTATGGTAAATCGAGAAGCCGCCGAACTGCGCCACGTAGCCCAAATAGCGGTGGCGACCTTGCTCGTCTATGTCCAATTGCTCGTGGGCGGCGGGCACGGCTGTTAGTTTAAAGCCTTCAATGTCAACACTTTCGCCTGCATTTAAGCCAACAGGAAACGCCGGGTCAGCGCCAATTCGTTGTGCCACGAAAGCCCGGTTCGCTTCGGGAATTACCATTTTCAACGTAGGATTTGCTTGCATCAAAGGCACGAGCGTTTCCCCGTCCAAGTGGTCGGTGTGGTTGTGGCTGGAGGTGACGACGTGGATGAAATCGAGGCTGGCAGGATTGACGACAAGCTCGGTCATGCGAACGTGTGGCTTGTCGGTGAGCGCATATTTTTTGGTCAATGAGTCGGAGAGGTAGGGGTCGAAGAGGAGAAATTTTTCCTGCCATTTGACCAGGAAGCCGCTTTGACCGAGCCACCAGAGGTGGAAAATAGCAGGGTGGGAGGGCGTTTGACGGATGTCTTGCAGCAGTGCTTCGTCCTTTTGGATTGGGACAATCATGTGCTTTATTTTTTGAGCCGAGCCTAAAGGTGTCACCTCGAAAATGCCTGAGTTTGCTCCGTAAAAATTTCTGAAAGAAATTTTTACGGAGCAAACTCAGGCATTTTCGAGGTGACACCTTTAGCCAAAATTCTCTCACTTCACCTCCAAATCCAGCACCCGCAGCCGCCACCGTTTCGCCTCGCCTTTTTTGTTTTTTGACAACTGAAAAGTCCGCTTTTTAAAAAGTCCCTTGACCAGCAAGCCCATGCCCGCCGCCGTGCCGGAGACGAAAGCATCGCTTTTTGAATATTCCTCTTCGTCATCCACTGCCGCAGTAATTAGTGCAAAACCTGCCCAGGCAATGGCAAAATTGATGAGCTGATTGCCGATGGGCTTCGACCATCGCTTGTTTTTGAATGACCGAAAGGCAGTGATGTCTTCGACCTTGGCGTGCCCGTTGGCGAAGACGACCAAGCCTTCTTCGTAGCTGATGTCTTCGATGACACGGGTGTACCACTGCCCGCCTTTCAGTTGAAAAGTGATTTCGTCGCCGGTGAAAAACTTCCTCGTGCGAGGGCTATGCACCTTTTCTAATTGTAGGAATTTTTGCCCGGCGGCGAGGTCGGCGAAGGCGAGGAGGAAGAAAAGGAGTGGCAAAATCTTGAGCATAATTCAGTTTTAAATTCAAGAAGGTGAGGCATTTGGCGGCACGAGGTTGGCATTTGGCGCAGCTATTTTTTTGCTGAATTTTGAAATCACCACCTGCATCGCCTGCTCGATTTGAGCAAAAGGCAAGTCTTCTTTCGCCGTATAAATTACCATGCAGGCAAGCTGCCTGCCGCCTCCTTGCGCCTCCATTTTTCGATACAAACGATGTTTGTTCAGCCGCCACGCTTCCCTGATTTTTCGGCGCAGGCGGTTTCGAGCAACGGCAGTTTTGAAGGCTTTTTTCGGAACGGTCAGGGAAAATTGCACCGGGGCGTCGCTCTTCGCCTCCTCCACTTTCAGCCAAACCAGCCGCAGCGGGAATACGCCAAAAGACTGTCCTTCTTTGAACAAGCGGGCAATGGTCTTGGCGCTTTTCAGGCGCTCGGATTTGGTGAAAGTGAATTGAGCCATGAAATTTTTGTTGCTGTAAAGAATCGTGGGACGCGAGGAGGATGGGAACGCGGATGACGCGGATTGGGCGGATTGACGCG
>CAZHLB010001140.1:0-2086 GCA_964533005.1 uncultured Saprospiraceae bacterium | reverse complement strand
TTGAAAAATTTTCAATTTTTCAACGGAAACATCCAAAAACCACCTGTCAGCTTTTTGCCCAACTGTAAACCGACAAATGAAACATCCCATAATTATTTCAAATTTTTCCCCAAAAAAGACACTGCGAAGCAGACCCTTTTCAGCACCCTCCTTCGAGACGACTACGTCCACCTCACTTTGCACACTGACTTCCGCCAGTTGAACAAAAGCAAAAAAGACCCTTCCTACCTGCCCGCCAAACTCACCGTTCTGCAACCCGACAGCACCTTCAAAATTTGGGACACCGAAATCCGCCCTCGCGGCAAAATGCGCCGCCGCATCTGCGAAAACCCGCCGCTGCGCTTCAAATTTTCCAAGCGGCAACTGCTGGACGCAGGCTTGGACAGCGCTTTCAACAACTTTGAATTGAGCCTGATTTGCGAGGAATCGGATGCTTACGAACAGTACATCCTGCGGGAATACGTCGCCTACCGCCTCAGCAATTTGCTCACCGAGCACAGCGTCCGGGTCGTGCTGGCGAAGGTTCGCTACGTGGACGTGAATGGCAAGGATGCTCCGAAGGAAAGCTTTGGCATCCTCATCGAAGACAAGGACGAACTGGCGAACAGGCTCGGTGGGCAGTTGCTCAGTCCCATTCTCAGCGACCGGGTCATCAATTCCGACCCGTTCGAGCGGTTTGCCTTGTTTGAATACATGATTGGGAACACCGACTGGTATCCGTACACCGGGCATAACGTCATCTGGTTTGGCATTTCCGGCACGGTAACGCCCATTCCGATTCCCTACGATTTTGACTATTCCGGGCTGGTGAGCACACCTTATTCGGTGCCGGACGAGCGGCTTGGGCTGGCTTCAGTGAACGAGCGATTTTACCAGGGCAGGTGCCGGAAAAAGGAGGAGACGATGAAAAGCATCGGGCTTTTTTTAGAGAAAAAGCAGGCGTTGCTGGGGTTCTGCGAGCAGTTCCCGCATTTCAGCGAAAAATCCCGCAAGCACGTGGTGAGCTACGTCAAGTCGTTTTTCGAGATAATCGAAAGCCAGGGAAAGACGAAGAATTTGATTTTGCAGCATTGCGATTTGTGGATGAAGTTTTGAGGGATGGTTTACCAACACGACTTTTTTCTTCAACACATAGTCACATGAGTTCACATAGTTTTTTGAGAATCAGCAAACTATGTGAACTCATGTGACTATGTGTTGAAGAAAAAATGTGTTTTGGTGAAGCATCCCAGTTTTGGGCAAGTTGCCTTGCCCGGTGAAATGTCATTTTTGAAAAAAATGATATTTCTCCCACCCCAACCCTCTTTCTTTGCCCACCATCAACGCATCAAAAAAATGAAACCTCCCACACTGCTTTTTGTCGAAGACGAACCCAAAGTCGCCGCCTGGGTCAAAAAAGGCTTGGAGGAAAACGGCTTCGAAGTTGACCTGGCGCCCGACGGAGCGGTGGGCAGTCAATTGGCAGGCAGTCGAAAATACGACTTGATTTTGCTCGACATCAACCTGCCCCACGTGAGCGGCTACGAGGTTTGCCGTGCCATTCGGGAAAAAGACGTTTCCGTCCCCGTTATCATGCTGACTGCGATGCAAGGCATCGAAAACAAGATTTCCGGCTTCGACGCCGGGGCGGATGATTACTTGGTTAAACCCTTCGATTTCAGGGAGTTGCTGGCAAGGGTGCGGGTGTTTTTGAAGCGGAGCGCCGCCGGGGTTTCCGATGTTTCGGAAGAAAATATTCTGCGCATCGCCGACTTGGAATTGGACACTGCCAACAGGACGGTCGCCCGCAGCGGAACGCTTATTTCGCTGACCGTCAAAGAATTTGCCCTGCTGGAGTTTTTGCTCCGCCACAAAGACCGGGTGCTCAGCCGGGCAGAAATCAGCGAGCAAGTCTGGAATTTGAACTTCGACACAGGCACCAACGTGGTGGACGTTTACATCAACTTTTTGCGGAAGAAAATTGACAAGAACTTCGAGCCGAAACTCATCCACACCAAGCCGGGAATCGGCTATTTTTTGAAGGAACTTTAAGGGTGTTTCGTCAACACGCTTTTTTCTTCAACACATAGTCACATAGTTCACATAG
>CAZHLB010001139.1:0-2091 GCA_964533005.1 uncultured Saprospiraceae bacterium | reverse complement strand
AAGTCGGGCTTCGGCAATGCCTTTCGCTCGATTTTGAGTGAAGTGTTCAGCGGCAATTTTTTACCTGCCACCTCCCGAATTCGAGCCATCAAACTTACCGCCGCCAGCGAATGACCGCCTAACTCAAAGAAGTCGTCGTGGATGCTGACTTGCTCCAAACCGAGCAGGTCTTGCCAGATGCCAGCCAGCAATTTTTCACCCGGTGTCTTCGGCGCTTCAAATTTGCCAACGCCCAAGTTTGCCAAGTCGGGCTTCGGCAATGCCTTTCGCTCGATTTTGAGTGAAGTGTTCAGCGGCATCTCGTGCAGCTTCACGAAAGCGGTGGGAACCATGTAGCCAGGCATCTTGCTGCGCAAAAAATCTTTGAGCCGCCCCTGCCAATCGTCGCCCAGCGGGGCGCAATTTTCCACCACATAGCCAACCAATCGCTGACTGCCCGCCGGGTCGGTGAACACATTCACGGCGCTTTGCTGGATGCCGGGAAACTGCTTCATCGTTTCCTCGATTTCACCCAATTCGACTCGGAAACCTCTGATTTTCACCTGGTTATCCAAGCGACCGAGGAATTCGATTTCGCCGGTGGGCAAGTAGCGGACGAGGTCGCCGGTGCGGTACATCACCCTCCCTGCCCCCCCTCCAGGGGGGTGGACGCCGTTCTTTGAATCAACATTGGAAACAATGCTCGACTCGAAAATTGAAGGAGATGTCAACCCCCCTCGAGGGGGGGCAGGGGGGATGACGCCATTCTCTGAATTTACATTGGAAACAATGCTCGACATGAAAATCGAAGGAGATGTCAACCCCCCTCGAGGGGGGGCAGGGGGGGTGAACTGTGCCGCCGTCAACTCCGGTCTTTTCAAATACCCAGCCGCCACACCTTTCCCACCAATGAAAAGCTCACCAGGTACACCCACCGGAACAGGCTCTCCATTTTTGTCCAAAATCACCGTCTCCACATTCGCAATTGGTCGCCCAATGGCGGCAAACTCACCGGGGCAAGTAGCCAAATGCTCGTGTGTAACTAATTGATACGTAGCATAAATGGTCGTCTCCGTGGGCCCGTAGCCGTTCCAAACTGCCTTGCAGCTATCCACCATTTTCGCCGCCAATTCCTTCGGAAAACCTTCGCCGCCTGCCACTGCCTTCAAATTCTGGTCACCTCGCCAACCTGACAGAAGCAAAATTTTCCAGGTGGTTGGCGTGGCTTGCATCATCGTGGGGCGATGTTTTTCGAGGGCTTCCCGCAGGGCGAAGCCGTCTTTTTTGGTTTCCTCGCCCGCCAGGATGAGCGTTGCGCCGCACATCAAAGTCAAAAAATAGTCGGGAATGGACATGTCGAATGCCATCGAGGAGACACTGAAAACGGTGTCTTTCTCACTGATTTTCAGGTGTTTGTTGATGGCAAAAAGCGTGTTCACGGCATTTTCGTGGCGGATGGGGACGCCTTTTGGTGTGCCGGTCGAACCGGAGGTGTAAATCACGTAGGCATCATCTGTACCGGCGACTTTAGTCGCCGAAGTTCCATTCGTATTCTCGGCGACTGAAGTCGCCGGTACGATGCACACCTTTCCGAAAGTTTCAAACTTCCGGAAAGGTTGCTCCACTGGAAGGCAGTCTAAAACGTCGTTTTGCGTCAGCAAAAACGAGCACTCCGCATCTTCCAAAATCAGCCGGATGCGCTCTTTCGGATTGCGTGGGTCAATCGGAACGTAGGCTGCACCTGCCTTCAAAATGGCATAAATACTCACCAAAACATCCAGCGAACGCTCCATGCAAAGCCCCACGAAAGCGCCGGGTTGCAAGCCTTTTTGCTTCAAAATTTGAGCAAGTTGATTCGCCTGGTCGTTCAGCTCCTGGTAGGTAAGCGATTGATTTTCAAAGAGAACCGCCGTTTTACCCGGCGTTTTTTGCACCTGTTCCTCGAACAATTCGTGCAGGCAGCGATGCAGCGGGAAATCCGGCGCAAGCTCGCCGTGCCCAAAATCTTCAAGTTGTTTTTTCTCAAAATCCGGCAGAAGCGGCAGCCGCCCCACCGTGCCGCCAAACTCCAGTTTGGCGGATGCCTCGCCACCGCCAAACTCCAGTTTGGCG
>CAZHLB010001138.1:0-2097 GCA_964533005.1 uncultured Saprospiraceae bacterium | reverse complement strand
CTCCTCGTTTTTGCCACTCCCCTCTGCGCTCAAACCTTCTCCGCCGACGTCAACCAGCCCATTCCCGACGACGGCTCCACCGTTTCGTTTGCCATCGAAGTCAGCGGTTTGCCCGATTCCATCAGCCCCGGTTTCGGCTTGTCGCAGGTTTGCCTGAACATGACCCACACCTGGAACGCCGACATGGAGGTGCGCATCCAGTCGCCCGGCGGCACTACTTTTTTGCTGTTCGCAGGCATCGGCGGCGACGGCGACAATTGGGAAAATTGCTGCCTGCGAGGCGATGCGAGCGACCCCATCATTCAGGCGGGCGCTCCGTTCAGCGGCATTTTCAAACCCATGGGCAGCATGGGCAACGTCAACAATGGGCAGAACCCGAACGGCTCCTGGCGCATCGTCCTTCACGACACATACCCCTTTGCCGATGCGGGTTTTCTGCAAAACTGGAGCCTGTCGTTCGAGTCGCCTGCGCCTGCGCCTTTCGTTTTTCCCGGCTCCAATTTGCCGCTCGCCATCATCCATACCGGCGGGCAAAACATTCCCAACGAGCCAAAAATCGAGGCGGCGTTTCAAATCATCCGCCACGCAAACGGGCAGTTGAATTTCCCGACGGACACCGTTTTTGAATACGCAGGCAAAATCTTCGTCGAACTGCAAGGCTACACGGGCCCCGGCTACCCAAAAAAGAACTACGATTTTGACCTCACCGACGAGCAAGGCGCTGAATTGGACACTTCCCTGCTCGGAATGCCTGCCGAAAACGACTGGATTTTGAAGGCGGAATACCTCGACAGCACCCTGATGATGAACTCCATCGCCTATGAATTTTCCCGAAGAATGGGCAGGTATGCGCCCCGCACCGCTTTTTGCGAGCTATTCCTCGACGGCGAATACCAGGGCGTCTATGCCCTGACCGAAAAAGTGAAGCGTGACCAAAACCGGGGGGACATCGCCAAACTCACCCCCGAAGACCTTTCCGGCGACTCGCTCACCGGCGGCTACATCATCGAAATGAACCACAACGGAGCGCCCGGTGCCTGGGATTCGCAATTTCTGCCCATCAATTTCGCCACCAACGGCTTGCCTGTTCAGTTCAAATACGTCTATCCGAAGGCGTCGGAAATCATGCCCGAACAGGCAGACTATATCAAAACCTGGGTGGACAGTTTCGAGTGGAGGCTGCACCAACCCAACTTCGCCCACCCGGAAAACGGCTACCGAAAATGGATGGACGAGGGCACGTTCCTCGATTTCATGCTGGTCAATGAGATGGCGGTCAATTTCGACAGCTACGGGCGCAGCACTTTTTTGTACAAGGAAAAAATCACGGACGGCGGCAAGCTGAAAATTGGGCCCCCATGGGATTACGACCGAGGCTTTTGCTGCATCGAAGGCTGGGTCTGGGAGCAAACCCACCCCGGCTGGCCCTTCCCCGACTGGTGGAGCATTTTGCACACGGACGACCTGTTTTTGCGGCAACGCTGGTGCCGTTGGTCGGAACTGCGCCAAAGCACCTGGACGGACGCTGCTTTCCTGTCCTACGTGGACTCGCTGCGCACTTTGCTGAAAGATGCTGCGCCGAGAAATTTCCAGCGGTGGCCCGAATTGGGCTACGACGATTTCGATGGGCAAGCGGCAAACCTGAAACTGCTGCTCGCCGCCCGCCTGCACTGGATGGACGAGCATATTTCGCAGGAAAATTGCAGCGTTGGCTCGGCGCAGCCGGAGCCGAAAGCGACTGGTTTCCACGTCTATCCGAACCCGGCGCAGGATAAATTATGGGTTGAAACAGGAGCGGGAGGCGGCGAGGTTGCGCTGCGGATTTTGGATGCGCAGGGCAGGATTTTGCTGCGTTTGGATGGCATTCAATCGGGGCTTATTTCGCTGGATGTCAGCGGGTTGGCAGAGGGGATTTATTTTTTGGAGGTGAAGAGGGAGGAGGCGGTGATGACTGGGAAATTTGTGCTGCGGCGGTAATTTGGAAGCGGGGACATGGACTCTACTTTCGACCTGTTTTCGAAATTTTCTTGAAGTAAAAATCTTGGGACGCGAGGAGGATGGGAACGCGGATGACGCGGATTGGGCGGATTGACGCGG
>CAZHLB010001137.1:0-2097 GCA_964533005.1 uncultured Saprospiraceae bacterium | reverse complement strand
TTTGTATGATCCCCGGCTCGCCGCGCGGGGCATTTTCAACCCGGCTTTTGTGCGCTCGTTGATGAGCCGCCATCTTCTCGGCCTTGAGCCATGGACGATTGGCAAGATTGCTCCCATTATCACTTACGAGATGATGATCAGACGGTTGTATGATTAAGACACGCCTCTCCAATACCTTCGCCAATTATGGGTCAGCGGAAGGCTGTAAAACCGGGTGAATGGCGCCTAAACGGGCGATTTGCTGAAAAATGTCAGCCAATAAAATGGCATCAGGTTTTTCCGGAAGCATTTTTATTGTCTCGCTGGCATATCGGTAGCCACGATAGTGCGATTTCAAGTCCAAGATACTGTAATCAGGATTTTGTTGTCGGAAAGGTTGTAATAACGCCTCGCTGAAGTTGACCATGAAAAACGACAGGTTGGCGGCATTGGTCACTGCGGTTTCTTTGACATTCATGAAGTCTTCCAAGCCCCAGTACTGCTTGGCATCGCGGAAATTGAACTCGATTTGGAAGCGTAGGCTGTAGAACTTGATGATTTTGTCGTATGCCTGCTCCAGGTCAGTGCTGAACAAAATTACATGCGCTTGGGCGTGGGTATCCAGATTGGTCTTGAGAATGACGACCACATTCAAGGCAAAAGCAAACTCTTTGTTGTAGAACTGGCCTTGATAAATGTCTGTGCGCAGATTGTCTTCGATGGACGTTTCTGTTAGGTATTTTGCATCCATCTTATGCACCTCAATTTTTGCGCCATACTTGGGCTTTGGGCCTGGGTGGCGGTGTTCTCCTTCAAAGGCTGGATAAAGCGCGGCATCGGAACGCAACTTGGAAATCAAGTGCAAATTCTCTTGCCTGACCATGAAAGCGCTCGGATAGTTGCCAAAATGTCCATCCATCGCCACATATTTCAAGGGTATGGCTGTGCCGACCGTTTCCAAAAAGCTTTGTAAGGCTTTCTGGATGCGCAATAGCTCAGGATTGAGCACCACTTCCCGCTTATCCTTGTTCTTGCTACCCTTTGGGCGTCCTGGCTTTTTCTTTTCACCTGTTTTCTTGACCTTTTTCGCTTCCGCTTTGACTTTGCTGGCCGCTTTTTCTTCTGCGCTTTTGACCATTTGGGTGGCCTGCATCGGATAAGAGTGCTCTTCCTGAACATTCACCAGGGAAAAAGCGAAAAACGAGAGACTCGGAATGACCTGTTGCTGAATACCCGAGAAAAAGCGATCCAGTCCGTAAGTTTTCTTACCGGCTTTGCTGACGACAACTTCATCACCAGCGATAAGGTACTCGTCTTCCGACTTCAAAAAGCGTTCCCGAAAAAACAACCATTGGAGGGCTTTCCAAGAGAGCGCACTGTAATAAAAACGCTGGAGGGTTCGATAGCTTCCGCCTTTCTCTGTCCAGCGCGACAGACCCAACATGGTAATCCGTCCACTGGCGACCAGCATCCCAAAGATGACTTGGCTCATCTGGCGCAAAGTCGTTTTCTCTAAAAGAGGTGCAATGTTTTGTAAAAGTGCTAAAATTTCTGCCATGGGCTTTTCCGAGTAAGTTGCGGTTGTAAGAGACTACAACTTTACTCGATAAGCCCTGTTTTATTCACCTGATTTTGGCGAAGGTATTGGTGATGTGAAGCTATACTACCCCAACTTGATTGAGTGCGCAATCAAAAACCCCTAAAAGGCTTTACTTTGCCCGGTAAAATCGTTAGAATAGCGTCCAAGCACCAGACGAAATTTACTCACAAATACTGATTGGAGTCAACCATGCCTGCTGTTGAAAAAACAGTCACCATTAATGCCACGCCGGACAAAATCTGGGGTTTACTGCGCGACCCGAAGAACTGGCACACCTGGTTTGACGGGGCGACGCCCGCCAAGTCGGTTCAGGGAGACGGAGGCGTTGGCACCATCGTGGACACCAGCATCAGCGTTGCCAATATTCCTCTGCCCACCCAAATCACGGTGATCGAAGCCAACCCCGGCGTGCGCTGGAAAGGCGAGTTCAGCGGGCTGGGGGCCAAAGGCCACCAACTCTGGACGTATGAAGGCAACGGCGGCTCGACCAAAGTCACCTTCCGCATTGAAGCTGAATT
>CAZHLB010001136.1:0-2101 GCA_964533005.1 uncultured Saprospiraceae bacterium | reverse complement strand
GAGGATGACAAAAGCGACTTGCAGACGTGCCTAACGACTTATGATACAGCCTCAACTCTCAATGTGAGTATCTTCCTCCTTCAAACCTAAATTCATCGTTTTCCAGAGGACGTCCTTGAGTTCATCCAAACCCTGCTCGGCGACGGCAGAAATGAAAACGGCGGGTACGCCGGGCGGCAAGTCTTTCCGGAGCATTTCCACAATTTCCGGGTCAATCAAATCCACCTTCGAGACGGCGAGCACACGGGGCTTGTCCAGCAATTCGGGGTTGTAATTTCTAAGCTCATTGAGCAAAATCTCGTACTCCCCGGCGATGCTATCCACCGTGCAGGGCACGACAAAAAGCAAGGTGGCATTTCGCTCGATATGCCGCAGGAAACGCAAACCCAAACCCCTGCCCTCGTGCGCCCCTTCGATAATGCCGGGAATGTCTGCCATCACGAAAGACTTTTGGTCATGATAACCCACGATGCCAAGCTGAGGAACCAGCGTGGTGAAAGGATAGTCGGCAATTTTTGGCTTCGCCGCAGTCACCGCAGAAAGCAAAGTTGACTTACCTGCATTCGGAAAACCGACCAAGCCGACGTCAGCTAAAACCTTGAGTTCCAGGATTGTCCATTCTTCCCTGCCCGGTTCGCCGGGCTGGGCATAGGTGGGCGCCTGGTTGGTCGCCGTCTTGAAATTCATGTTGCCCAAGCCGCCCCTGCCGCCGGGAGTCAGGATTTTTTTCTCGCCGTGTTGGGTGATTTCCAATTGAAACTCGCCGGTCTCCGCAGTCTTCGCCACCGTTCCGAGCGGCACGTCGAGGATGATGTCTTTGCCGCTTTTGCCGGTCATTTGATTGCCGGCGCCCGGTTGACCGGGTTCGGCGATGACGTGTTTGCGGTATTTTAAGTGCAGCAGCGTCCAAGTGTTGCTGTTGCCACGCAAGATGATGTGCCCGCCCCTACCGCCATCGCCGCCGTCGGGTCCGCCCATCGGTCGGTGTTTTTCACGGAGAAAATGGGCGCTGCCTGCGCCGCCTTTACCGCTGCGGCAACAGATTTTTACGTAGTCAACGAAGTTTTGCTCTGCCATTTTTCTGAAGTAAAAAGTCAAAAGGTTAAAGTCAAAAGTGGGGCGCAAAGCTGCCACCGGAAATCGGATGAGCGGCTTGAAAATTTTCTGAAAGAAAATTTTGGGATGCTTCACCAACACGCATTTTTTCAAAACACATAGTCACATAAGTTCACATAGTTTACTGATTATCAAAAAACTATGTGAACTCATGTGACTATGTGTTGAAGAAAAAAAGCGTGTTGGTGAAGCATCCCAAAATTTTCCAGATGCTCATCCGAATTCCATACTGTGGCAGCTTTTGGCTTTGGCTAAAACAAAAATGCCGCTGCTTTTCCTGAAAAGCAGCGGCACTTTTGATTTTTTCCTTCCCGAGTCATCGGGACAAGTCTTGACTTTTTCCTTTTGACTTACAAAGCATCAATCGCCATGCACAGCCTCGCAAAAATCTCCTCGATGGAGCCGATGCCATTGATTTTCTGCGACTTACCAAATTGAGCATAGTAATCAAAAACAGGCGTCGTCTCACTTTTATAGACCTCGATGCGGTTGTGAATGATGGCGGGGTCGTTGTCGTCCGACCTGCCGCTGGACTTACCTCGCAGCAAGATTCGCTGCGTGATTTCCTCGTCGTCCACGTCGAGGGCAATGAGTGCGGAAACGGCAGTGCCCATCTCAGCCAGCAGTTTGTCAAGGGCTTGCGCCTGGGCAACTGTGCGGGGAAAACCGTCGAAAATGAAGCCGTTGACGCCAGGGTTGGCGTCCACCTTATTTTTCAACATGCCAATCGTTACCTCGTCGGGCACGAGCTGTCCCTTTTCGATGTAGCTTTTAGCTTCCCGCCCCAGCGGGGTATTGTTGCCCATTTCGTAGCGAAATAAATCGCCGGTAGAGATGTGCAGCAAATGATATTTTTCAACCAATTTCGCTGCCTGCGTACCTTTGCCGCTGCCCGGAGGCCCGAATAGAATCAGGTTTATCATCTGAAAAAAACAGGAAGGCGAGAGGCGGGTTGTGGGGAAATTTTTTTTGAAATATTTTGGCC
>CAZHLB010001135.1:1382-2103 GCA_964533005.1 uncultured Saprospiraceae bacterium | reverse complement strand
GACGATTGCCGCTTGGCAAAAAGGACTTTTTGGAAAGCGGCGTTTTCAAAAATAGGACTCCCCGCCTGTTGCCTGCTGTTCTTTTTGGCGGAAGCCCCCGCCCAGATTTCCGCCAACTTCCGCAACTCCGACCTCCGCTCCATCCTCCTCCAACTCGAAACGCAATACGGTATCTCCTTTTCTTTCGACGACCAGGCTTTGAAAGGCATCAAAGTCACCGCCCGTTTCAAAAATCTGCCCCTCGAAAAAGCCATGCACCGCCTGTTCGACGGCACGGGGCTGGCATTTGAAGTCATTGACAACCAATACGTTTTGGTGAAAAACCTGGACGAGGACGAAAGCACGAAAAAACGAAAAGAAGAAAGAACGAAATCCCATTTGGAAGAAAAGACGAAAGAACGAAAAGACGAAAAGACGAATTCTTCCACGCTCTGCGGCGTCGTTTTCGACCAGGAAAGCGGCGACCCGCTGCCCGGCGCAACTGCTTACGTCAAAAACTCGCCACACGGAACGACAACGGACGAGGACGGCAAATTTTCCCTTGCGGGAAATTTCAAACCCGCCGACACGCTGGAAATCAGCTACTTAGGCTACGAGCGGCAGGCGATGCTCGTGCGGAATTTGCTCGGAAAACCTTGCGCCAGCTTTCGCCTTGTTTTTTCACCGAGAGTCATGCCGGAATTTACCGTCCGTGATTTTGCCGTTCACATGCTCAACCCCG
>CAZHLB010001135.1:0-1372 GCA_964533005.1 uncultured Saprospiraceae bacterium | reverse complement strand
ACAATGACCGCGCCAAGAATCCCTAAGACTTTGACGAGACGGTTAAGAAGGTCTCGAGCGACCTGGAGGGCAGTTTCCAATTCAAACCTGACAAAATCGCAACGCTGCCTGGCTGGGGCGAACCGGACGTTTTGCGGCTACTGCAATTTCTGCCCGGCGTCGGCAGTCTGGATGAAAGCGCCAGCCGGCTTTACGTTCGAGGTGGTACGCCTGACCAAAATCTCATCCAATTGGATGGCATTCCGATTTACCACACCGGGCATTTTTTTGGGTTGTACGATGCTTTCAACCCCTTCATTGTCAGCGAAGTGGACGTGTGGCGGGGCAATTTTGGAGCGGAGTTCGGCGGTCGAAATTCAAGCGTGATTGACATTGACAGCAAGTCGGAACTGAATACCAAAACGCAGGGCGGCGTCGGTCTGAACCTGCTCAGTTTGCAGGGCTACCTGCTTTTTCCGATGAAAAAAAACAAGTCTTCGCTGCTCGTCGCCGGGCGGCGGTCGTACACGGATTTGATTCAAAGCACTACTTACCAAAATCTTTTCAACCAGCTTTTTCAAAATGGAAAAGTCGTCCTGGAGCGGCAACAACTTGAAGACAACCAATATTTTAGCTGGAACCCCGACTTCAACTACGGCGATTTCAACCTGAAATTTGCCTGGCACGGCAAGCGCCAACGGGAAAGCGCCTTCAGTCTTTACTTCGGCGAAGACCACCTCGACTACCGTTTTGCCTACGACGACAGCTCCTATTTTGCCTCTACCAACGACGTGATTGCCGCCCGAAACATGGGCATCAGTTGGCAGCACCGGGCACAGTGGTCGCCGGTTTTTCAAGTGAAATACAAGGTCGCTCTGAGCGCCTACGCCAATGATTACGCCTTTCTCTGGAACGACAACGACCGCTCGCAGCCCTTCACCTACCGCTACGACCGGAACAACCAACTGACCGAATTTGCCATGCAATTTCACCACGATTGGCAGGTGAGTGAGCAGCACCGGATGAGTTTTGGCTACCAGTTCAGCGGGCAGGAGGCGAGACTGATTTACAGCGATACTACACCTGCCACTGGGCTGGCAAACCTCATTGCCAACGACACGACGCGCAGTGGCTTGCATACTTTTTACGGGGAATTTCGCTACCAGGTCAGCCCGCGTTTCGAGTTCATGTTGGGCATCCGGGAAAACCATTTTCCCGACCGGGGGCTGTATTATTCCGAGCCGAGGGTGAGCTTTGAGTGGAAGCCTTTTTTGAACAGGCAACGGCATCGTCCGGCTCGCAACCGCCGGGAAACAATCGAGCCACCAACGCCGGCAATCACCAATCACCAATCACCAATCACCAATTTCACCGTTCGGGGCGGCATGGGCAG
>CAZHLB010001134.1:0-2104 GCA_964533005.1 uncultured Saprospiraceae bacterium | reverse complement strand
TCGCCTTTTTCCACTTGTGTCCAGCCTTCGTTTGATTCGGCGATGAGTTCCACCTGCTTTTCCAGGTTTTTCAACGCTTCCGGCGCACCGAAGTAGTCTTTGATGGTCTTGGATTTTCCGCCGTGCGAAAAGGTCAGGTAGGTCGTTGGCAGGTCGGTGACTTCGGCAGTATACTCGTCCCGGAAGGCTTCGAAAAAATTGCTTGCCTCGAAAGCTTCGAATAAAGTGGCGGTTTCTTCCGGCGTCAAGGTTCGCTTCCAAGTGCCTTCTTTGCTCGTGAAACTTTTGCCGTGAAAAGTGGCGTCGCCCTTGCCGTCCACCCGAAATTCGTACACCGGGCAAGCGCCGAAACAAGGGTCTTTTTTCATTTCGATGAAGGATGTTGCATCGTAATTCGGCGTGTTTTTGCAAGCTGCGAGCAGCACTGCCAGTGAAAAGAGGAAGAGATAAGTTTTCATTTCGAGAATTTTTGAAGTGAGTAGAACTGCCGCTTTTGGCATCAACGCAACACGCTTTTTTTTCAACACATAGTCACATAGACAACATAGTTTTCTGATTTTCAAACAGCTATGTGGACTATGTGACTATGTGTTGAAAAAAAAACGTGTTGCGTCTTTAGCAAAAATGACATTTCTGCTGGTCAAAGAAACCTGATTTCCTTGAGGTCAAAATATTCGATGCCGCCTGCCTCCAAAACCATTTCCAATTTCCCGGATTCGGCAACGCCGGCGATGGTTCCCCGAAAAATTTCCCCGTTGCTGCGTTGATAAAATGCTGGTTGATGAAGGCGGTACAAATGGCTGAGATAGTCTTGCCGGAGCAGTGAAATTTTCTGACTTTTCAATTGCAGGTAACGTTTTTCGAGACAGGAGCAGAGGTCAGCCAGGAGGATTTCCAGGTCGAAATCGCTGCCGGTTTCCAATTTCAATGAGGTCGGATTGGGCGGGTTTGTCAAGAAAACTATCTGGTTGATATTGATGCCGATGCCGACCACGCTGGAGCGCAAAATGCTGCCAATCAGAATGTTTTGGATAAGAATGCCCACCACTTTTTTGTCGCCGATATAAATGTCGTTTGACCATTTGATGAAGACAGGTGGCATTCCAGAGAAGGAAAGAAGTTCATTAGAAATGAAGTCGAAAACGCCGAGCGAGATGGCTTGACTGAGCAAAAATTGCCTGTTCGCAGGCAAGAACTCGGGGTAAAAAATAAAGCTGAGTGTCAAATTTTTACCCGGCTCGCTTTCCCAACCGCTGCCAATTTGTCCCCTGCCTGCCGTCTGTTCGGCAGCCGAAATGACAGTGCCTTCGGGTGGTTTGCTTTTTGAGAGCAAGGCAAAAGCATGGTCGTTGGTGGACGCCACTTCCGGCAGGCGGTGGACAACTTGTCCGACGAACAAGGTGTTCATGCAGGTCAATCGCAAAATAAGTTTGTACTTTTAGCCTCTGAAAAAGCAGTTTTTAACTACTCAAAGGCAAAAGTTGTTTTCATTTTTTCACTGATAGAGCGTTTCCGAAATTAGAAATTGGAAATTCAGAAATTGGAAATTGAGAGGACTTCAAGCACGAAATGAATTTCCAATTTCTCAATTTCCAATTTCTAATTTCCCCAAGAAGCTCTGTCCAAACATAAAATTCAATCTCGATTTTGAGCGCACAAGCAGTATTAAAAAGAAAGCCCGCCTCCTCTTCGGTCGAAGCCTTGAACGAACTAATCATTGACAGCATCCAAGACATCAAGGGCAAAAATATCGTGAAGCTCGATTTGCGAAAGCTCCATGATGCTCCCACGGATTTCTTCATCATTTGCGAGGGCGACTCCAACACCCAGGTCAAAGCGCTTGCCGACAACATCGCCAAACGTGCCAGATTGGAGTTGGGTCAAGGCCCGTTGCACGTAGAAGGCTCCCAAAATGCCCGGTGGATTTGCCTGGATTTTTTCTTCACCGTTGTCCACGTTTTTTATCGGGAAACCAGAAAATTTTACGAGTTGGAAGACTTGTGGAGCGACGCCGAATTCGTCGAGTATGCTAATTTGTAGTTGAGAGGGTGAGAGAAGTGGGGGGGGGGGGGGGGGGGGGGGTGGGTGGGTGGGGGAGTGGAGG
>CAZHLB010001133.1:0-2109 GCA_964533005.1 uncultured Saprospiraceae bacterium | reverse complement strand
CCCCCCCCCCCCCCCCCCCCCCCCCCCCCCCCCCCCCCCCCCCCCCCCACCCCCACCAAATCACCAAAAAAAAAGCGTGGCATGGAACACGGATTTTGCAAAACCCTCCGTGTTCCATTGCGCCACACCGGGTGATTTCTTGAAGGCAAAACTATCGGGATGAAAAGCGGCAGGGTTCACCCCGTTGGGGGGATTTCCCAAAAAAGCTGTGGCAAATGATGGTAGCCGCCAAATTAGTGGCACTTGCCGGAAAGCGTTTGCAAAACAAGTTTGAAGATTGCAACGAGTTGAAAACGAGGAAATAATAAGCCGCCTACTGGGAAATGGCAGCCAGCCACGCAGGTTCGAGTAGCGAAAAAATGTAGCTGTCAAAAAACCGCCCATCGTGGAAATAATTCTCCTTGAAATGCGCCTCCCGCACGAACCCGAATTTCTCCAAAAGCCGCACCGATGCTGTATTTCCAGGGTCAACGTCTGCCTCCACCCGGTGCAGGCGCATCTGCTCGAAACCATATTTCAGGACTGCCTGTAGGGCTTCGCTGGCGATGCCTTGCCGCCAAAATTCAGGCAGGAGCGAGTAGCCGATTTCGGCATAATGATGCTCCCTGGCAATTCTCCAGAATGCCATCAAGCCGACGAGTTTGGGCTGGCCGGGAAAGCAAATTGCCCAGGAAATGGTTTCGTTTTTGGCAAATGAAGCGAGGGATTTGTTCAGGATTTCCTGCACTTCCTGGTATGTCCCCGGCGGTCGCTGAATGTAGGTGCGGACGGCGTCATTTTCCCGCAGGGCGTAGAAATCAGGGAGGTCTTCGGCGGTGATTTGGCGCAGGCGGAGGCGCCGGGTAGCGAGTTCGGGGAAGGGAGAAAAGTTGAATTCAAGCATGACGAGACTTTGTTTTTATTGAATTTTCCAGGGTTGGCAAACCTATAATTTCGTTTACTTTTGTAGGAAACAATAGCTGACAATGTTCGACGATAGCAAATTTCCACTGATTGAAATGGAGCAAATCGAGGCGCTCGCACGGCTGATTGGGAAGTTGTACAAGCCGGAGCAGGTGATTTTGTTTGGTTCTTATGCCGAAGGCAGACCGCATGGGCATAGCGACGTTGACCTTTGCATTATTAAACAAACAGAATTGCCTCCCATCGAGCGAGGTTACGAGCTTCGAAAATTGCTGCGCCCCTACCGGCAACAGTTTGTATTTCCCAAAGACATTGCCGTTTACACGCCCCAGGAATTCAATGCTTTGAAGCAATATTCAAACTCATTTGAGAACACTATCTGGCTCACTGGAAAAATTCTCTATGCACGACCCAACCTCACCTCAGTCCTGGTTTGACAAGGGCGACAACGACCTTGCTACTGCCAAAATCGTATTTTCTCAAAGCCCTTCCATCAGAGACACTGTTTGTTTTCATTGTCAACAAGCGGTTGAGAAATACTTAAAAGGTTACCTGGTTTACCTGGGCATCAGTTTTCGGCTCACGCACGATTTGGGCTACCTGGTTGACTTGATTGAAAAACGGGAACCAGTGCCACTTACATTTTTGAACCTGGCAGACCGGTTGGAAGATTATGGGGTTTTCGGTCGGTATCCAAAATTGATGAGTTTTCACGACGACCAAACAATCGAAGCGATTCTTCTCCAAATTGATGGGTTGCGCCAACACTTCTATTCAAAAATCTTCCCCTGACCTCACCTCCCCATGTGTACCAAAAGCACCGACACATCCGCCGGCGTCACCCCACTTATCCTGCTTGCCTGTCCGATGGTGCGGGGTTTGATGCGAGTCAATTTTTCCCTCGCCTCTTTTGAAATCGAGCCAAGTTTCTGAAAATCAAAGTTTTCCAAAATCCGCACGTCTTCGAGGCGGAGCATTTTGTCCACCAGTTCCTGCTCTTTTTGGATGTAGCCTTCGTACTTCATGCGGGTTTCCGCTTCGGTCAAAAACTCTTGCTCGAAGCGGTTTAGGAAGCTGTCCAACTCCGGCAGCAGCGGTCGCAAGTCGTCCATGCCGATGTTCGGGCGAAGCAAAATGCCGTGCAATTTCACTTGCTGGCGAACCGCCGACGAGCCGATTTTTTCCAAAAAACCATTCACGGCGTCG
>CAZHLB010001132.1:0-2112 GCA_964533005.1 uncultured Saprospiraceae bacterium | reverse complement strand
AGTTTTTTGATTATCAACTCTATGTGCTCTATGTGACTATGTGTTGAAAGAAAAAGAAAGTGATGTTTAATTCATTCTAACTACCTACTTGATGGCAGGTTTGGGTTTTTACTTCACAAAAAACATCGTGCTCGTCTGCCGGTCGCCCGCTTTCGTTTTCAAAAAGTAAATGCCCGATGCCAGGTGACTCGTTTGAAAGGAAAACTCATTCTGTCCCGCCGGTAAAAATTTCTCCTCCAAAACCCGGCTAACCTCGTTTCCAGCCACATCGAAAATCGCCGCCGAAACCGTAGCCGCCCGCTCCAATTCGAGCCGTACCACCAGTTGTTCACTTGCCGGATTGGGCGAAACGCTGCACGAAACGCCTGCCTGATTCACCTCGGAAGCATCCGTAGCACCCGGGTCGTACCGCAACAAAGCGCCGTTAAATCCAGCAATCCAGCCATGTTGTGCATCCCGGAAGAAAACATTGTTGAGAAAATTGGTCACGCCGCTTTCCATTTCTTCCCAATCCTCGCCGCCGTTGGTCGTGTGCAGGATGAAGCCATTTTCGCCGACCGTCCAGCCCTGCTGATTCGAGACAAAATAGACGGAAGCCAGAAACAGCGGCACGTCGTTGTCTTGCTTCGCCCAGGTGTCGCCGCCATTGCTTGTATGCACGATGACGCCGCCGCCGCCGACTGCCCAACCATTTTCAGCGTCGCTGAAAAACACGTTGTTCAGGAAAGCGGAGGTGGTGCTGTTTTGCGGCGACCAACTTGTGCCGCCGTTGGTCGTGTGAATGATTTTCCCGCTCTCTCCCACCGCCCAGCCTTCGAGCGGGGTGATGAAAAAAACAGAATTGACTACGCTGCCGCCGAAGCCGCTGGGCTGGGATTGCCAGTTGTCGCCGCCATTTGCGGTGTGAATGAGTGCGCCGTTCGAGCCGCAAGCCCAGCCCTCCTGGTCGCTGATAAAAAAAACAGAAAACAGGTCGCTGGTCAAAGGACTGGTTTGCGGCGACCAGTTTCCGCCACCGTTTTCCGTGTGCCGGATGGTTCCGCCGTTGCCGACCGCCCAGCCGTTCATCGAGTCGGCAAACCAAACTGAGTAGAGCGAAGAATTTGTGCCGCTGGTTTGCGGCAGCCAGGTGACGCCACCGTTGGTCGAGTTCAAAATCAAGCCGCCTGCACCGGTGACCCAGCCTTTTTGGTTGGTGGGAAAATGCAGCCCGGAAAGTGACGAGCCGGATTGGGAAATGATGTCCCAGCTTTGGCTTTGCAGTGGGCTGGCGAGCATTGCGAGTAGCGTGATAAGTGCGGGTAATTTTGTTTTCATGCGCTAATTTTATGAGTAATCGAGCGTGAAAAGAACGGTCATTTTTTTCAAAAATGACAGTTCTCCTTTCACGGAAACCCGCCAAAAGTAGGGCTATCTTTCCACCGCAAAATATGCCGGGTGATGGATTTCACCGGGCGACCGATGAAAGGCTACGTCTTCGTGGAACCGGAAGGCATAGACACGGAAAAGGAACTGGAAGACTGGCTCCAGTTGTGCCTCGATTTCAACCCGAAGGCGAAGGCGAGCAAGAAAAAATGAGCCATATCCACCCGTGTTTTAGAAGCCTTTCCGCATACCGGATGTTGTCAAAATTTTTTTTTGAATGCGATTCCTGAAAAACGAATAGTGAAATAGCTTTGAGGCAGGCTACCCGTCCTGCTGCCGCCGCCCGGCGCTTGCCAGCAAAACGGTGAATTTTTTAACGAATCAACATCAAAGCATCATGGTGACCATCAAAGACAAGATTGAAAAAATCCTTCCGAAGGTGTTGCCGGAAAGCCCGGAAAATGCCATCAACGGGCCCGACCTGGCGGAAAAAATAATGCCGCTGTTGAGGGAGTCGAACGAAATCTCCGTGCGGCAATATTTGACAGTGATGCACAAAGACCCACATTCGGTTTTGGGGAAAGTGCCTGGAAAACATGGGTATTTTAAAAAGGAGCCTGCGCCAAAAGAAGATGGCGAACCGGAGAAAAAAAGCGGCGTCAAAATTTAGAGGTTTCTTCAACCTATTGTTTTTAAGTGGTCAGCCTGATTTATTCGACACTTTCGGTTGGTTCGGGTTCAGAGCGG
>CAZHLB010001131.1:0-2113 GCA_964533005.1 uncultured Saprospiraceae bacterium | reverse complement strand
CGCCAACTTGCCTACCCGCCTACTTGCCTACTTTCATGCGCCTCGAGCCGAAAGACTTGTACGAAAAACTCGAATTCGACAAAATCCTCCTCCTCCTCGAACGGGAATGCCTCGGCGAACTCGGCATGGAGCAGGTGCGACAACTGCCCTTGCTCACCGACCCGGCGCTCCTCCAGCAACTACTCAACGAAGTCTGGGAATGCAAACTTGGCTTGACCAACGCCGACCCGTTGCCCTTCGCCGCCTACGACGACCTCGCCCCAGACCTGAAAATGCTCGATATCGAGGATTACGTTTTGCCGGAAGAAGGTTGGAAACGCATCAATTCGACCCTCGTCACCATGCGGGAAATCTTCAAATATTTCAGCCTGCACCAGCCCGCCAAAGCCAGCGACGAAAGGGCGGCAAAAAACGAGCGGCAAAAAATTTATCCGACCCTGCACGACATTCTCCGCCCGGTTCATTTCGATGAAACTTTGCTGCAAACCATCGGCAAAGTATTCGACGAGACCGGCAACATTCGCCCCGACGCCTCGCCTGCTCTGGCTGCCATCCGCCGGGAAATCATTGCCCGGCAACGGGATTTGGACAAAGTTTTCCGCTCTCTCGTCAACGAATACCGCAACAAAGGCTGGCTCTCCGACTCCGTCGAAAGTGTGCGCAACAACCGCCGGGTGCTGAGTGTGCCCGCCGAGCACAAGCGTAAAATCCGGGGCATCATCCACGACGAAAGCGCCACCGGGCGCACCGCCTTCATCGAGCCGGAGCCTATCATTGAAATCAACAACGACATCTTCGATTTGCAACAGGAAGAGCGCCGGGAAATCTGGCGCATCCTCAAAGAATTGAGCGCCACTTTCCGCCCGTACACGCCGCAATTGCGCAGCTACCAGGCGCTGCTCGTGCGCTTTGACCTCATCCATGCGAAGGGGCGGTTGGCGGTGCAGATGAATGCAAACAGACCCACTTTGCCGGTGGACAAGCAAGGCAATCCGGTCAAAATTGACTCTCCCCAAGTCGTCCGGCTGGGCATCGAAATGGGCAGACATCCTTTGCTTTTCCTGAAAAATAAGAAGACGGGCAAAGAAGTCGTGCCTTTTGATTTGCAACTGAAAGGCGAAAATCGCATCGTCATTTTGTCGGGGCCCAACGCTGGCGGCAAGTCCATTTTGATGAAATCCGTGGGCTTAATTCAGCTCATGTTGCAGGCGGGGATGCTCGTGCCGGTGGATGAAATTTCGGAGATGGGCATTTTTGAAAACATCTTCGCCGACATCGGCGACTCGCAAAGTTTGGAGGACGACCTCTCGACTTATTCGAGCCGCTTGCGCAACATGCGGGCATTTTTGGAGCACGCCAACGAGCGGACGCTGGTGCTGATTGATGAATTTGGCAGCGGCACCGACCCCAAAATCGGCGGCGCCATTGCCGAGGCAATTTTGCAGGAACTCAATGACCGCAAGGTTTTTGGTGTCATCACCACGCACTACTCCAACCTGAAAATGTTCGCCTTCAAAACCCCAGGCATCGTCAACGGCTCGATGCTTTTTGACAAAGAGCATCTTGCGCCGACCTACCGCTTCAAAGTCGGCCGCCCCGGCAGCAGCTATGCTTTCGAGATTGCGCAGAAAAGCGGTCTGAACAAAAAAATCCTCGCCTACGCCCGCCACCGAACCGGCAAAAACGAGATGGCGGTGGACGACCTGCTCATTGATTTGCAACGGGAAAAAAAAGAGGTCGAGGACAAACTGCAAACCTTGACCGACCGGGAAAAACAGCTGGAAAAACTCATCAAAAGCTACGACGTACTGCACGGTGACCTCGAATTCCGCCGCAAAAAATTCAAGCTGGAAGCCAAGGAGCAAGCCTTGCAGGAAGTCGCCAGGGAAAACAAAGAGTTGGAGCGGCTCATCCGTGAAATCCGGGAAGCGCAAAACTTAGAAAAGGCAAAACAAGTCGCCGACCAAGCCCGGCAGGAGCGGCAGAAATTGGAGGTGGCAGTCCAGCATTTAAAAGAAGAAATGTTCCAGGCGCCCGCCCAGCAGGTGAAGGAGGCAAAAAAAGGAGCCATCGCCCCCGGCGATTTTGTGCGCCTGGGCAACGGCAGCACGAC
>CAZHLB010001130.1:0-2115 GCA_964533005.1 uncultured Saprospiraceae bacterium | reverse complement strand
TCCCGGCCTAAAAAAATTTATTTTTTTTCCCGCCTTCAACGCGGTTTCCCCACCTCTCAGCTTTGTGCCTGAAATTGTCAAGCTACCTTGCAATTCATTTCATTTTTCACTAAAAAATAAGTTCAGCATGAAAAAACGCTACACCGTTTCCATCTTCCTTGCCGTCGGGTTTACTACCTTTTTGACGGCGCAAAACTTCCAAGCCGTGCCCGCTCCCGCCTTGCCGGAGCGCCTGCCCGACCCGGTTTCCGTGCCATCGGCGCAGCATGGGTTTGTAAGCTTCGAGCTTCGGGGCGACGAAATCAGTATCGGTGCCACCCGGTACGATTTGCAAACTTATGACGTGTTGCCGCAGCGCCTCGTGATGCACAGCGGCGGCAAACTCAGCGCCATGTGGATGTCAGGCTCCTCCGACGCTAACGGCTTTCCTGACCGGGGCGCAACGCTCAATGCATTTGATGGCGCCAGTTGGGGCACGGCGGAGCGGGTCGAAGATGCTACCGTTCGCACTGGTTTTCCGGCGCTGGCAGTCCTCGGCGACGGCACGGAAGTCGTCGTTGCTCACCGAAACACCAATGCGCCGCCCTATTTTATTCAAATGAATAAAAGAGCGCCCGGCTCATCTGTCTGGCAAGCATCCGACATTCCGAATGCACAGCAAGGCGGCGCAGTTTGGCCCTACATCGCCGCCGGGGGCGCAGACGGCATGAGCTTGCATCTCATCACCATTCCATTCGAGGGTTACAGGGAAATTCGTTACTCCCGCTCACAAGACGGCGGCGCAACCTGGGACATTCAGGATGCCGTGATCCCCGGGTTGGACTCGCTGAATTTCTCGCCCGTACCAGCCAGCGGCTACAACGTTACTGCGAGAGGAAACACGGTTGCTATTGCACTATTTCAGGAGTGGGGAGACGTAGCCATGTTCAAATCCGAAGACAACGGCGACACTTGGAATGGATACGTTGTCAATGATTTTCCCCTGGAAAAAGACTACGTGGTGAATACAGGTTACGACTCCACTATTGTAATTCCGCACAAAGACCAGCCTGACCCGCTTGCCCTGTTCACCAGCGACGGCAGCGGCTCGGTCTTGATTGACCACCAAGGCAAAGTGCATGTTTTCTTTGCCAACCGCTTCGTGACTGACGCCAACCTGACGAATACAACCACCGAATATTATCCCGCAACAGGCGGCATTCCCGCAGGCAATGACATGATGGGCATTTCGTACTGGAACCAAGACATGGTTGGCGAGACTCCCGTCACGGTGGCTTACCCGACTGATTTCGACGGTGACGGCACGATTAACATATCTGCGGCAACGCCTGAATATTGGGGCAATGCTCATGTTTCCCATCCTCAAGCAGCCGTTGACGCAGACGGCAATTTGTATCTGGTTTACGCTGCCGGTGCTGAAGGCTTTGCCTACAATGCCGATACGCTTTTCCAACACGTTTACGTGACCAAGTCAGCGGATGGCGGCGCAAACTGGACGCCCCCATACGATTTGGTCAATCCTGACATCCTCGACGCAGACCTTTTTTCCATCATGGACGCTGCGTATCCAGCCCTGGCGCAGGACGTGACCGACAGACTGCACATCATTTTCCAGCGAGATTTTAAGCCGAATATTTTTGTTGCCGTCGCAACGCACGGGGCAGTTGACAACGACATCCTGCACGTCAGCCTGACGCCCGAGCTGACGCTTTTCAGTGCCACGACAGAACTTTCACATACGGCAAGTTTGAAGGTTTTGCCCAATCCATTTACGGATGTGATGAGCGTGGAATTGAAAGGCTGGCAACCGGGTCAGGCGACGCTTCGGCTGTTCGATGCGGCTGGGAAGTTGATGACGGCGCAGGAAGTTTCTGTCAGCGGGGCAGGACGTTTTTCGATGCCGCAAACTGCCCACCTTCCGGCAGGGATTTATTGGTTGCAGGCAAGTTCGGAGCGGCAGGTGCAGGCGGTGAAGTGTGTAAAATTCTGAATCAGATGAGCGAGGCTGTATCATAAGTCGCTCTGCGTCGCTCTTTGTCGCCTTTGTCATCCTCGAAGAGGAACCGTCCTGCCTGAAATACGTCTGACTGCCTCGCTTTTGTCATCGCAGTCAGA
>CAZHLB010001129.1:0-2117 GCA_964533005.1 uncultured Saprospiraceae bacterium | reverse complement strand
TAGCTCAGTTGGTAGAGCACGACCTTGCCAAGGTCGGGGTCGCGAGTTCGAGTCTCGTTTTCCGCTCAAAAGCCTTCAAAAATTTGAGTTTCTGGGTTGTAAGGCGCAAATACCGGTTAATTGCGCTCACTTGTAAAGTGTTGATTTACAGCCCCAGCCTCAAATTCTTGAGGGCTTTTCTTTTATGCCCAGGTGGTGAAATGGTAGACACGCAGGACTTAAGCAAATCCTGTTCTTTGAAAAGTCTGGCTAACTTTTGCGCAAAAAATGGCGAACGATTGGTTGATAACAAAACGGGTTGAAGATGCTCACTTTATCAAAGTTTGCACTGATGCTATTTCAATGGCAGCGGCGGCTTCAACTCTTGGGTTGCATTTTAATTCCTTCAAAAAAAGGGCGTTGGTTTTGGGATGTTATAGACCAAATCAAGCCGGTGTTGGGATGAAAAAGGCGGCTCCAAGCATTCCGTTAGAGGAGATAATCGTAAAAAAATTACACCCTCATTATCAATCGTTTAAGCTGAAATTGCGACTTATTCAAGAAGGAATCAAAGACAACAAATGTGAGAGTTGTGGAATCAAAGAATGGAGAAACAAACCACTCTCTATGGAATTGCACCACAAGGACGGCGACCGTTGCAATCACCTCTTGGAAAACTTGCTTTTGCTTTGTCCAAATTGTCATAGCCAGACAGAAACTTTTAGAGCAAAGAACAGGAAGAAATTGAGTGCCCAAAAGGAAACTTTTGGTGCAGAACCTCTCAAAGTCGGGGAAACCTTTTTTCAAACAGTTGAAAATGGCAATCCCGAGCCAAGTCCCAGTAAAACGGGGAAGGTGTAGAGACTTGACGGGAGGCGCCTAAGTTCCACTTTCAGCGGAATATGGTGAAGGGAAAGTCCAGACCACAAATTCAACTCGGAAACATTGGGTTGGAGCGGCGAAAGCCGTAGTTGGCAAGAAAATCCTGTTGCCCGAAAAGGCAGTGCGGGTTCAAGTCCCGCTCTGGGCACGACAAGAAAGAATGCGCAATCAGTTGTTGAACAACAGGTTGCGCATTTTTTTTTGAACATTTCGGCTCAACTGCTTGACCAGTTTTTACCTTGTTCCTCCAATTCTAAACTTCTTCTTTTTCACCTTTCAATTTTCGACTATGACGAAAGCTGACATCTCCCGCAAGCTGCTGAAACTGAAAGATTTGCTGGAAACCGCCACCGACCTTTCCTCCATTTGGGCTTTTTTCGACCGGCATCTCGGTCTCAATGAAAGTTTCATTGACCAGTGCAAGCCCGTGCAGGACAAGGAAATGAACTTGATTTACCAAGCCATCGCCAAAGAGGTTTTCCAGGGAAAAACGGAATGGATGACTTTGACCCCGATGTCGTTCCGATACAAAGAGCAGCACTTTGTGCATGGCGTGTGCGACATGAATGAGCATTTAAGCTCGGGCTTTTACTTCTCCGATATTTGCAAGGGAATGTGCGTGGTCTCGATGGGAAAGCAGACGATTTATTGCCGGTTTTTTCTGGAAAAGATTGGCAAGGATTACAATTTAAAGCTGCTGAACGACTTGCCTATTTCTTTGAATTGACCGTTCCCCGCCATCGCAAATTTTTTTCAACCATGACAAAGGCTGACATCATCCGCAAGTTGAAAACCTTGAAAAACATGCTGGAAACCAGTGATGACCTTCCCGCCACCTGGGCATATTTTGACAAGCACCTCGGCTTGAACGAGCCATTTTTTGAACTCGGCAGACCAGGGCAAGACCCCGACCTGGTGTTTGCATTTAAAATGGTAGCTTCCATGGCATTTCAGGAAAAAGCCAAGGAATTGGTGCTCGTGCCGAAAACCGTAAAATACAAGGAGTATCAGTTCGTGCATGGCATGTGCGAGATGTGCAAGTGCATGTGCGCCGCTTTTTATTTCTCCGATATCCGCAAGGGATTGTGTTATCTCAACCTCATGGGTTTTGTTTTTTTCAGCCTGTTTACCTTGGAGAAAACCGGGAAGGAATATGATTTCGAGATGATGGAAGATTTGCCGCCTATATCCCTGAATTAATTGGACTTTGGACACTTTTGAGACGCGAGGAGGATGGGAACGCGGATGACGCGGAT
>CAZHLB010001128.1:0-2122 GCA_964533005.1 uncultured Saprospiraceae bacterium | reverse complement strand
TGACGGAAAACGGCGTGGTCGCAGATTGGCGGGAGCCGAATGTGGTGCGAGTGGCGCCGGTGCCGTTGTACAACAGTTTCGAGGATGTTTGGCAGTTAGCGAACTTGCTGAGGCATTTCGGCAAAAGCTGACTGCCTGAAAACAACGGAAAAGAGAAAAAACAGCTTTATTCCTGCCCTTCCACTTCACCCGCCGGTCCATCGCCATTGGGGTCAGTAGCCGGTCCTGTCGAAGCCGAGCGCATATCAGGTTCCTGTTCGGACGATGGTTTTTTGCTTTTGGATTCCTGCTTGAGGTAGCAAGCTTGAACAAGTAGGAGAATTTGAGAATAACCTCCATTCTTCCCTACTTTCGCCCAAAACAAAATCAGCCCTATGCGCATCGCTTACCTCACCTTTTCAAACAGCCAGCAAGCGCCACTGCCGACTTTGCAGGAAGAAGATGACAGCGTCCACAAAACGCTGGCGCAACGAGACGTAGCGCACCACTTCCGGCTGCATCGGGACTCCTTTTCCACCATTCCGAAGATTGCCGAATACCTGCTCCTGTTTCAGGAACAGATTGCCTTGTTTCATTTCAGCGGACACGCAGGCAGAGACCAACTCCTGCTCGACGACAGCGCCGCCAACGCATCTGGCATCGCCCAACTGCTCGCTCGCTGCCCGAACCTGCAACTCGTCGTGCTGAACGGCTGCTCGACCAAAGGACAGGTGAGCGCCTTGCTCGAAGCGGGCGTCCCCGTCGTCATCGCCACGAGTGCGCCGGTGAAGGACAGGACGGCGGCGCAGTTTGCCATTTCATTTTATCAATCGCTGGCGGATAGATTTAAGAGCATCGGGGAGGCTTTCGAGGATGGCATTGCGGCAGCGCAGACGCAGAGCGGGCAGGCGATAAAAGTGGAAAGAACGAGAGGTGCGCTCGTGCTTTCCGATGTGCAAAAAGATGAGCCACTTTGGGGTTTGCACTGTCGGGAAGAAAGCGACCTCGACTGGAAACTGCCGCTCGGCAGCCATGCCGCCCCGCCTGATTACAAGCCCAACGTAGAGCTTATCGAACAACTCATCGATGCAATCGCCCCCTACGATGCGGAAGCGAAAAAAATCAAACAACAGGAAGACCTTGGCGTCGAAGTCAGCGCCGGGGAAAAGAAAAAAGCCATTTTGCGAAGCCTGCCGCACCCCGTCAGCCAACAGTTGCGCAAGCTGATGTCGAAGGAAAAGGGCATGGGCGAAGACCACCTGTTTTTCGACCGCCCCGGGGCGGAGCGCCTCCGGCAAATGAGCTACACCTATTCCACGCTGGTCGAACTGCTGGCTTTCATCCTGCTGGCAGAATTGTGGGAAGCGCTGGACGAAAAGGAGGGACAAGCCTCCCTGCAAATCCCGCCCGGCAGTCTCGACACGGTCAAATCCTTTTTCAACCCGCTGCCCGGCGACAAAAAGCCCTTCGATTTCGTGGCGCTCATTCGCAGCATCCGGCTGGTGTTGGAGCAAAACGAGTTGCCGTTTTTCGTGGAAGAACTGAAAGACCTCAGCCGGATTTTCAACGAAGACACGGAATTTGCCAGCGCCTGCCGTTATTTGGAAGCCATTCGCCAACAGTTTGCCCGGCAGGGTTCGCCGGGCGACGAGGAGGCAGCACAACTTTGCCCGCTGGCTGAAAACAAGCTGGCGACCGTGTTCGGCGCATTGGGTTTCCTCGCCCGGTACTCGCTCTCCTCGGTGCGGCACATCAACGTCCTGAAGTTTCGCTACCCGCCTGCCGCATTGTTCAACCACAAAGTCATCCGGTTGAAACAGGAGTTTCTGGAACTGGAAGAAGGGCAGGAAATCATGAACAATTACCTGCACGCCGCCTCCGTCATCATCCAGCGCAGAGTTCATCCCGATTTCTTGGGGGACAGCGACGGCAGCCGCTTTCTCAATCTCTCGCCCTTCGTCATTGACGAGAGCGCTTTCGATGAAAAGGCGGAATTGGCAAAGCTCTTTTTCTTCGAGCGGTACGAAAAAAGCCTCGATGCGCAACGCTATCGCCACGTCTATAAGCCCGGCGACCTGCCGCTCGTGGTCAGAGACCAAAAGCATTTCAAACCGCTGAAAATCCAGTTCGATGCTTTCTCACA
>CAZHLB010001127.1:0-2126 GCA_964533005.1 uncultured Saprospiraceae bacterium | reverse complement strand
TCAAAACCTACTCTTTCTTTGCGTCCCTCGCTCCTTTGCGCACTTTGCGGGAAACCCTCTCCACCATTTCAAGGCGAGAAAAGTAGAAAAGAAAACCCGCCACCCAACAGCTTATTCCAAAATTTTTCCCCAGGCGACAAAAGCGGGGTTCAACAAGTTCTCCTTGTTGTAGCGCAGCGGCTCGCCGGTGTCGAAATGCAAGAGTTTTCCGCCCGCTTCTTCGAGGATAATCTGGGCGGCGGCGGTGTCCCATTCCATCGTCGGGGCGATGCGGGGATAGACGTGGGCGTCGCCTTTTGCCAGCAGCAAAAACTTGAGCGAGCTGCCCCTCGACACCAAATTCGGGTCGTGAAATTGGGCGATGAAAGCCTCGGTTTCCGCCGTCAAATGCGAGCGGGAGCAAACCACGTTCAGATTTGAATCGCTGAGGCGAAACGGGGCGCATTCGAGCGGCATCTGCATTTGATTTTTCACCAAAAAAGCTCCCTCGCCTAGCGCCCCCCAGCAAAGTTCGCCGCTCACCGGGGCATGAACGATGCCAAGAATGGGTCGCCCATTTTCCACCAAAGCGATGTTCACGGTGAAGTCGCCGTTGCGTTTGATGAACTCCTTCGTGCCGTCGAGCGGGTCAACCAGCCAGCAGCGTTGCCAGGTTTTTCGCTGCTCAAAAGGCGTGATTTTGTTTTCTTCGGAAATGATGGGGAAGACTTCGGGCAGGTTGTTCAAACGGTTGCAAATCAATTCATTGGAAGCTTTGTCGGCGAGGGTGAGCGGAGAGCGGTCGGCTTTTTGCTCGATGCCAAAATCGGCGGCGTGGTTGTAAATTTCGAGGATGGCGTCGCCTGCCTGGCGGGCGGTTTTGATGAGAGCGGGAATGAATTCAATGAGTTTCATGGGGCGAAAAAAGCTGACAGGTGGGAAAAGCCATTCCCGGTTGGAAAATTTTCTGAAAGAAAATTTTCCAACCGGGAATGGCTTTTCCCACCTGTCAGCTTTGGGCACAAGTTTACCTTCGCCGCCCCAACAATTAACAATTGACAATTAGCAATGAGCAAAGTTTTAGTCACCGGCGGCTGCGGCTACATCGGCAGCCACGCAATCGTGGATTTGATTGATTTCGGTTTCACCGCCATCAGCGCCGACAACCTCTCCAACTCTGACGAGCAGGCGCTCGAAGGCGTCCAAAAAATCACCGGCAAAACCGTCCAAAACTACCCGGTGGATTTATACGACCTCGAAGCGACCCGGCAGATTTTTCAAGACCACCCCGGCATCTCCGGCATCATCCATTTCGCTGCGCTGAAAAGCGTGGAAGAGTCTGTTTTTCAGCCGCTTCGCTATTTTCACAACAACTTGGAAAGCCTCGTCAACGTGCTGCGCTGCGCCGAAGAATTTGGCGTTGGGAATTTCATTTTTTCTTCTTCCTGCTCAGTTTATGGCAACGCAAAAGAGCTGCCCGTCACCGAGGCGACGCCTTTCGAGGAAGCCGAAAGCCCCTATGCTCGCACGAAGCAAATCGGCGAAAAAATCATCGAAGATTTCTGCAAAGTCACGCCGCAGGTTCGAGCCATTTCCCTTCGCTATTTCAACCCGGCAGGCGCTCACGAAAGCACCCTGATTGGCGAGTCGCCAAGAAACAAAGCGAGCAATCTCGTGCCCGTCATCACCGAAACAGCCGCCGGGAAGCGCCCAGAAATGACCGTTTTTGGCGACGACTACGACACCCGGGACGGCAGTTGCGTCCGTGATTACATCCACGTGATGGACTTGGCGAATGCGCACACCCGCTGCCTGCAATATTTGCTGGAAGGTAGAAACGCCTCGAACTGCGAGGTTTTCAACGTCGGCATCGGCGAAGGCGTCACGGTGCTGGAGGCGGTTCATGCTTTTGAAAAAGTGACCGGCAAGAAGCTGAATTATCGAATCGGCGAGCGGCGGGCAGGGGACGTGGTTGCCATTTATTCAACTATTGAAAAAGCAAGGAAGCAGCTTGGCTGGAAGCCTCGGCGCAACATCGAAGATATCATGCGCACCGCCTGGGCTTGGGAAAAGGTTCGATAAGCCCCCATGCTGATTAAATGATTGATGATTACATGATTACATGATTTTTGATGGAATGGCAGATT
>CAZHLB010001126.1:0-2127 GCA_964533005.1 uncultured Saprospiraceae bacterium | reverse complement strand
AAATCCTCCATTCCATCAACAATCATGTAATCATGTAATCGGCAATCATTTAATCGAAGTTAAACCATTGAAAATGAAAACAATATCCAAAAAATTCATCCTCCCCTTCCTGGCAACGGCGTGGTTTTTCCACCCCGTTTTCAGCCAGCAAATACTCCTCGACAAGCCCGTTCGGGCGGGGCAACTCACGCTGTTCCCGGAACTGGGCAACGACGCCAATTTCTACTACCTGCCCGACAAAATCCGCCTGGGCAGGCATCCTGACGGCAAGCCGATGCTCTCGTTTTTGAAGTACGTTGAAAACGTCCGCTCCGGCGCAGGCGCAGCGGAGGCGAAGGAAGGCGAAGGCGGCGGCATCGTTCACGCCGTCGTCGAGTTGAGCGTTCCGAAGGAAATGCTCGACGAAGCCCGGCAGGATTTGCGAAAAATCAAATCCAACGGCACCATCGTGGGCCCCATCGTTTACAAAGGCGGCACGATTGCGCTGATTTCCAGCTTCACCGAAGCCAACGGCAACCTGGCGAAGAAGGTTATCGGCTTGGGCAAAGCGCCCATTTTGGACAATGAAAAAGCCGCCATTTCCATCCTCTTGACCAAGCTCGGCGCAAAGATTCTCTGGGAATCTTTCAAGACGCCCACGCCCGACTTGAGCGTGAGCATGGAAATGGAAATCAGCGGCTTCCGCTCGCCAATCGGGGCAACCATCGAAGCCAATTTCGACCAGATTTACGAGCATAAGAATTTCCAGGTCGGCGCTACCGGCGTGGGAGGCCCCGTCGTGTTTGCGGGTGAAATCAAAATGGCTTATGATGATTTGGTGAAATCGGGCGCTATCAAAGTCACCCAAATCGGCAGCGACGCCAGCATTGAAAAGGCGGTCGAAGCGGCTTATACCAAGCTGACGAATATGATGTTCGACCCGGCAGGAGGCACGGGGACGCCATCGTTGAATCAGTTGGGCATTCCCGGCACCGGTCAGCCGAGCGCCCTCGACCGGGCAACTACTTTGCTGAACAACGCCCGCCAGGAAGCCCGGACGGAAAACCAACGGCGGGAAGCGCAAAACCGGCAAGATTTGTCTACAACCGAAGCCAGCGTCGGCAGAACCAACCCCGGTGGAACAGGTGGAACAACCATTCCGGGTGCAACCAGGGACACCACCGGTCGTCCTCGTTTCCATACCAGCGAACCCATCAGCAGTGTGCCCAACGACCGGATGGCGCAGATTGAAGACCAGTTCAACCGGCGGCAAGGCTTAGTCAATTCCAACCAGGTGACCGTGCCGTCGCTGGCAGTCGCTTTTTCCTTCGAAATGAAGAGAATCCGGCAGCAGGGCATCTTCCGCATTGACCTCAATAAGTACAACAGCGATAACCTCGTCACCCGTTTCGACGAGAATTTCGGTCAAATCAACTGCGCCGACTGCTTCCGGGAGGTCAACCTCGACGACCCGCTCTACGTCCAGCGGGAAATCGTCGCCTTCCTCGACGGCGCAAACGCAGGCGACTTCGACAAGTACATCAACACCGTCAACGTGACCATGCGCAAAAAGCACGAAGGCGGTCAGGAAACCCACGACGAGGTGAGGGTTGACCGCAAAAACTTCAATTCCGAAGGCAACAACTTCAAGCTCCTCTACGGCTGGAAAGGCGACAACAACCGCAACAAGTGGTTCGACTACGAATACAAAACCGACTGGTTTTTCTTCGGCGGCTACACGCTTAGTTCCGGTTGGCAAAAAGGGACATCCGGTACGATTCCGCTTTCCGCCCCCTTCGTCAAGCGCAACATCAGCCTCGAAGCTGACCCCGATATCGTACGGGAGAAAAACATCCGCAGCATCGAGGTGAAGTTGTATTCCAAGCTGGGCGAGTTCCAGCAGGTGAAGGAGTTTCGCATGAATACCAAGAATGGCCAGCTCTCCGGCTTGCTCGAAATGATGCAGCCGAAGGACATTTTCGACTACGATTACGAAGTCACCTGGTACCTGATGGACGGCACGACTAAAAGCTCCGGCAGACGAACGACAAACGGGGCAAACATTTTTGTGGACACGATTTAAATCCCAAATGGAGGCTGTCTCAAAAGCTCCTTTGCCTGTCTCCAAGCCGCTTTTGTCATCCTGAA
>CAZHLB010001125.1:0-2130 GCA_964533005.1 uncultured Saprospiraceae bacterium | reverse complement strand
GTGTGCAAATCCCCACCTGGGACGCCCGGCTGATTGACTTGCAACGAGCGGCTGAAAGCAAAACCTACTGCGACGAATTGAAAGGCAAAGTCGAAGCCTGCGGCGTAAAAATCACCGAGCTGTCCACCCACCTGCAAGGGCAACTCGTCGCCGTGCATCCGGCGTACGACCTCGGCTTCGACGTTTTCGCACCGGAGCAGCATCGCAACAACCCCAAAGCCCGCACCGAATGGGCAGTGCAGCAACTCAAATGGGCTGCCCAAGCCAGCCGTAACCTCGGCATTGACGTTCATGTGACCTTCTCCGGCGCATTGCTTTGGCACACGGTTTACCCTTGGCCCCAGCGCCCGAAAGGATTGGTGGAAACGGGTTTTCGGGAGCTTGCCAAGCGTTGGCTGCCAATTCTCCATGCCTTCGACGAGGCGGGCGTTGACCTTTGCTATGAAATCCATCCCGGCGAAGACTTGCACGACGGCGTCACTTTCGAGCGATTTCTCCATGCGACCGGCAATCACAAGCGGGTCAATATTTTGTACGACCCCAGCCATTTCGTCCTCCAGCAACTTGACTACTTAGCCTACATTGATATTTACCACCCGTTCATCAAGATGTTCCACGTCAAGGATGCCGAGTTCAATCCGACGGGGCGCAGCGGCGTTTATGGTGGCTACTCCGATTGGATTGACCGGCCGGGGCGCTTCCGTTCGCTCGGCGACGGGCAGGTGGATTTTGCGAGCATTTTCAGCAAACTGGCGCAGTATGATTATGCAGGATGGGCAGTTTTGGAGTGGGAATGTTGCATCAAGGATGCGCAGCAGGGTGCGGAAGAAGGGGCTGAATTTATCCGCCAGCATATCATTAAAGTGACGGAACGGGCATTTGACGATTTCGCCGGAGGGCAGGCGGACGAGGCTTTGAACCGGCGGATAATCGGGTTGGAATAGGTCAAAACCGCCCCGGCCCATTTGGCCGGGCGGCGGTAAAAAAATTTAAAATTTTAACCCCCCCGCAATCAAAAATGCACCTGTCAGCTTTCAGCCAAAATTTGGCAGCAGAGAATTTTAGTCGAGGCAAAAATCACTGCCAATGCTGAAATTTAGCCTCCTTAGAAAATCGCACCTAACCAATTTTTGAATCAATAAATCCAGATTAAAATGTCCAAAAATCTCACCGCTCTTTCCGGCAGAAAAGGCTTGACCGACAACCTGTTCGAGCAAATGGGCAACCTGACCGAGCCGGATGGTTTCCTGCAAAAAGATGCCGCCGAAAAACTGGCGGAAGAATACCTCTTTGGCACGTCCAGCGTCTATGGCGCAAGCACTTTTTACGACTTCACCCGCCCGGAAAACAAGGGCAAAAAAGTCTATGTCTGCAACGGCAGCGCCTGCCTCGTCGCCGGGACGCAGGAGGCGTTGAAGGAGCAGTTGCGGCAGCATTTCAAGGAAGAAGAAATTGGCGAAATGTGCTGCCTGGGGCGCTGCCACGAGAACAGCGCTTTTCACTACAACGGGCATAACTATTCGGGCAAACAGGCTGCTTTTGCCAGCAATTTCAACGGCTCGGCGGGCGAAATGACTTGGGAAGACAGCTACCGGGTCGCTGCCACCGGCGCTGGAATTTTGACCGGCGAACCGCTCTCGATTGACGATTGCAACGACATCATCCGACGAATGCTGGCGACGCCTGCCGAAGACGTTTTGCAGGAAATCAAAACCTCCGGCTTGCGGGGCAGGGGCGGTGCAGGCTTCCCGATTGCCATCAAATTGGACGGCTGCCGCAAGGCGGAAAGCGACCGCAAATTCATCGTTTGCAACGCAGACGAAGGCGACCCCGGCAGCTATTCCGACCGCTATGTTTTGGAAAAACAGCCCAACTCCCTGCTTCTCGGAATGCTCATCACAGGCTACGTCACCGGCGCAGACCGGGGCGTTTTGTATATCCGTTACGAGTACCCGGAGAGCATTGAAATCATGCGAAATGCCATCGCCGAACTGCGGAAGGCAGGCATCCTCGGCGACAACATTTTCGGCAGCGATTTCAGCTTCGAATTTAAAATCATCGAAGCGAGGGGCGCTTATATCTGCGGCGAAGAAACTGCCCTGCTCGCCAGCATCGAAGGGCAGCGACCGG
>CAZHLB010001124.1:0-2135 GCA_964533005.1 uncultured Saprospiraceae bacterium | reverse complement strand
GGGCAAAGAGCGACTTGGACGGTTCCTCTTCGAGGATGACAAAGGCGACTTAGAGGGGCAAAGAGCGACTTGGACGGTTCCTCTTCGAGGATGACAAAGGCGACAAAGAGCGGCAAAGAGTGACAGACTAAAAAGTTTGAAATGAGTCAAATTGAGCCATAGGAAAACATGAACCTGAACTTAAAAAGCAAAAACGCCCTCGTCGGCGGCGGCAGCAAAGGCATCGGCAGGGCGGCGGCAATCGAGCTGGCTTTGCTCGGCGCAAACGTCACGCTGATGGCGAGGCACGAGCAACAATTGCAGGCGGCGTTGGCAATGCTGGATGTTTCGCAAGGGCAAACGCACGGCTATTTGGTCGCCGATTTTTCAGACAGCAAAGACCTGGAAGGCAAAGTCGCCGGGCTGTTGGCGACAAAAAACATCCACATCCTGGTCAACAATACCGGGGGTCCCCCAGGCGGGAACATCATCGCCGCCAAAGCCGAAGCATTTTGGCAGGCATTTCACAACCACCTCATCTGCAATCACTTGCTCGCCCAAGCCGTGCTGCCCGGCATGAAATCGGACGGCTACGGGCGCATCGTCAACATCATTTCCACCTCCGTGAAAATACCCATCGAAGGACTTGGCGTCTCGAATACCATTCGTGGAGCGGTGGCAAATTGGGCGAAAACGATGGCGAACGAAGCCGGTGTTTTTGGCATCACCGTGAACAACGTCCTGCCCGGCGCTACCATGACCGGGCGGCTGGAGGAAATCGCAGCCGCAAAAGCGGAAAAATCAGGCGGCACTTCGGCGGAAGTATTCGAGCATTGGGTTGAGGAAATTCCGCTGCGGCGCATCGGCTTGCCGGAGGAGGTGGGAGCGGCGGTGGCTTTTTTGGCTTCGCCGGCGGCGGCTTACATTTCGGGAATTAACTTGCCGGTGGACGGCGGCAGGACACGAAGCCTTTGATTTGATTAAATGATTGATGATTACATGATTACATGATTGTTGATGGAATGGCAGAAGGTCGGATGTGCGATGTCGTCGGACATCGCACATCCTTCCATCTTCCATTCCATCAACAATCATGTAATCATGTAATCATCAATCATTTAATCAAATCCAGTTTGCCTGCCGGTCTATTCTCTCCTTTCTCAACCGGACTAACGAGCGCATGCAAGAACCTCACAAATTTGCCATCTTCTACAACCGAACCATCCAGCCGGAATTGCAACGGCTGGACAAGCACCGAAAGCGGGTGCTTCGCAAGATTTTTTGGTCGGCGTTGGTCATGGTCGGCGTGCTTTCGCTGCTGGCGTACTTAGATATTTTCGTGCTGGGGTTGCTGATGACCATTCCGGTTTTCCTGTATGTGGCTGGGCTGTTCAACGATTTTCGCAAGTTCGTGCAGGAATTCAAGCCCAACGTGGTGCGGCTGATTCTGGATTTTATGGACGACGGGCTGCTGTTCGGCGAGTTGAAATACGAAGCGAAAAAGGCAATTCCGAAGGTGCAATTTCTCGAAAGCAAGATTTTCGGCGTCGTGCCTGAAGTCTATGAAGGCGAAGACTTCATCGAGGGCAGGATTGGCGACATCGAATTCGACCTTTGCGAGCTGAACGTGCAGGAAATTTCACGGGTGCGGGAGCGGCTCGACCCGGTTTTCCGGGGGATTTTCATTCGGGCAATCTTCAAACATCCGCCGAAGGGAATCATCCTGGTCTTGCCGAGGACTTCGCTACCGCAACTTTCAAATAGCCTGAAAGCCTTCGTCGCCCTCGGCAACCAAAAAATGGACGGCTACATTTCCAACCTGGAATTCACGAAAGCCTACACCGTCTATGGCTCCAAAAACACCAAGTTGAGCGCCCTGTTGCCGGAGGAATTGATGGAATACATCCTCAAATACCGGAAGGCGAAAGGCGAGATTTTCATGTCGTGCGTCGGGCGAACGATTTACGTTGCCATCAAAAACGAAAAAGACATCCTGGAGCCAAGCTGGTTTCGCTCCAATGTCAGTTTTGACCTGGTCAAAGAGTTTTACGAAGACATCTCCGCCGCCCTCGCCCTCATTCAAGCCATTGATAAAAGCCATTAGAGGGGTGAGAGCGTGAGAGGGGTGAGAGTGTGAGCTGCTCTCAAGCTCTCGC
>CAZHLB010001123.1:0-2136 GCA_964533005.1 uncultured Saprospiraceae bacterium | reverse complement strand
CATTGGCGAATGGTCGCAACCGCAGGCGCAAGTGCTGCTCGGCGTCGTGATTGTTGACCCGTCCGACCCTGCCACTGAAATCACCGGTCTGGTGCCTGGCAACAGCTACCTTTTCACCTGGACGATTGACGGCGGCTGCGGCATGTCTTCGGCGTCCGTGCTGGTGAACGTGAGCAACCAAAGCGCTTTCGCTGGCGAAGACCATTCGGATTGCGGCGAGGGCGTCATCACTTTGTCGGCGGCGAATTTCGACGGCGTTTGGAGCAGCCCGGATGCGGGTATTCAATTCAGCGACCCGGACAGCTCGAAGACGGTCGCCACCAACCTGAAAGCAGGCGACAACCTGTTCATCTGGACGATTGACGGCGGGGCTTGCGGGCATCATTCGGTTGATTCCGTGATAGTTAGCTACCAGTTCGAGCCAAAATTGGGCAACGATTTGGTGGGCGTGGAATTCGCCGGAAAGGTTGATTTCAACGTGGTTGCAAACGATACCATCAGCGGTTTTTACCAGTTCACCATCCTTCAGCAGCCGCAGCACGGCTCGCTGGAAACCAAGTTCGACGGGCAGGTGACTTACCAATCCGATGCGAGCTACTCCGGCGACGACGTGGTGATTTATGAAATCTGCGTGGAAGGCTGCGAGTGCGCTACCGCTACCCTGACTTTCCGGGTGGGCGAGGAGGCTGCTTGCACGCCGCCGAGCATCATCACGCCGAATGGCGACGAAATCAACGATGCTTTCATCGTGCCGTGCCTGTCCAACGGCGACCGCTACCCGGCAAGCCAGTTGAGCATTTACAACCAGTGGGGCGACGAGGTTTATCACGCCGAGCCGTACCAAAATGATTGGGAAGGGACTTTCGACGGGGAGGAATTGCCCGCCGGGACTTACTTCTTCGTGCTGGATTTGGGCAATGGCGAGAAGCCTTTGTCGGGGTATTTGATTCTTCAGCGATAGTTGAACTAGGATAACCGGGATAGTGAAGGATGTTTAAGATTGGGACGTTAGGGCATCCCAATGCCCCAATCTTACTCATCCTTCGCTATCCCGGTTATCCTAGTTCTAAATTAAAAGACATGAAAAATCTCTTCATCATAGCCATCTTTTCCTTTTTCGCAACTGCCATTTTTGCGCAGCAACAGCCGCACAACACGCAGTTTTACTATTACAAATTAGGCTACAACCCAGCCTACGCAGGCAGCCAGGAATCGCCTTGCGCCACCTGCATTTACCGCCAGCAATGGCTGGGTTTGGAAGGCGCTCCGAGCATCGCCGCCTTCACTTTCAACATGCCGCTGCTCAACCAGCGGGTCGGCATCGGCGGCAATTTGTATCGCCACACCATCGGCATCACCACGATGTACAATTTGGATGCGGCGTATGCTTACCGGGTGCGGGTCGGCACCGGGATGCTTGGCATCGGGGTCATGGCGAGCGCTAGGGCTTTTGAAAATGATTACAACAAAACCACCGCCACGCAAGGCAAAGACGACGACATCGCCATTCCGACGGAGAACCAGAACAAGGTGAATTTCAACTTCGGGACGGGCATTTATTTCAACTCGGAGATTTTTTACGCAGGCGTGTCGGCGCCTAGGTTGCTTCAAAACAACATTGACTTTTCCAACGACGACACGGAAATTTCGAGGGAAGTGCAGCACGTTTATCTGATGGGCGGCTTCATTTTGCCGCTCGGCGAAAGCGTGAAAATGCAGCCGCAAACGCTGGTGAAATACGTGGCGCACGCCCCGGTGGGCTTCGACGCCAATTTCAATTTCATCTTTTCCAACCGATTCATCGCAGGCGTGACCTACCGCCTCGGCGGCGACCGGACGGACAGGGCTTACAAAGGCGAGTCCGTTGACCTGCTCGTGGCGGCGCAACTGACGAAGCACATGATGTTTGGCATTTCGTACGATTTCACGCTGTCGGATGTCAAAGACCATACTTCGGGCAGCATCGAGGCGTCGTTTCATTATTGCTTCGGCAGTGATTCGGGGACGAACCGGGAATATCTTGACCCGAGGTTTTTCTGAACCTGGAATGCGGAAGGTGGTAAGAAAGGCGTTTAACTTTCTTTTCAGCCTGATTTAGAGTCCATCCGAAGGCATCAACTTTCGAGCGGCGGGGTT
>CAZHLB010001122.1:0-2137 GCA_964533005.1 uncultured Saprospiraceae bacterium | reverse complement strand
AAGTGCCCGATTCGGTGCCTGCGCCGTACAGGTGAAATTCTTCGTTGGGCCACTCCGGTCTGATTTGATTCCAGGTCTTGATTTTGCCTTGCGCTTCCGGTTCCCACATTTTTTTCAACTCGGCAACGGTGATGTCTTTCACCCAATCATTTTGAGGATTGACCACGACGGAAAGCCCGTCGAAAGCTATCTGTACCTCGGTGTAGGAGATGTTGTTCTGCTTGCAGATGTCAATTTCCTCCTGCTTGATGGAGCGGCTGGCATCGTTGATGTCTATCTCGCCGCGTCCGAATTTTTTAAAGCCGCCGCCTGTGCCCGACAAGCCTACGGTCACTTTCACGTCGGGATTTGTTTTTTGAAATTCCTCTGCCACCGCTTCGGAAATGGGATAAACCGTGCTGGAACCGTCAATGCGAACTTCGCCTTGCAGCTTGTCGCCAGCGCCCTGGTCGCCGCTTTGCTTGCCGCCGCAGGCAGCGAAGAAAAGGGAGAATGCGATACTTAAAATTTGCAATTTTTTCATGTTGGAATAAGCTGTTTAGAAGGTTTGTGATGGGTGATTGGTGACTGGTGACTGGTGATTGGGTTTGCCCAATCACCAGTCACCAATCACCAATCACCCCCTTTAGAATTTATACTGAATTCTGAGTGTCAGCACATTATCATCGAGGTCGCCATTGAATTTGGCGATTTCGGAGGTGGTTTCGTTTTCGACTTTATCGAAATATGCCATGAAGGTCAAATTCTTCCAGTAATAATTCAGACCGAAGCCCCAGGTGGAATATTTCACGTCGCCATCGTTGGCGATTCCATCGCCGTCTGCGTCGGAGTTGGGGTCGAGGAAATCATACTTCACGACGGCTTGCAGGTTCGTCTTTCCGAGGTTTTGAATAAGGTAAAAAATGCCTGCGTTGAACGAGCGGATGTAAGTGTTCGAGGCAGGCAAAGTGGCAGTTTTGGGGCTTTCGGAAGAGCTTGCGGTGCCGGGTTGCGTACCAGTGATGTATTCGCCTCGAAGGGTCGTCGTGCCAATGCCGACGTCGAAACTGGCTTGCAAATCTGCGCCAACGTACTGTCTGTCAGCCTGTTCGCCGAGGGCGGTCAGGGTGTCTTGGAGGGCAAATTTTCCACCTTCAAATTCATACACTTTTTTGGTGCCCTGATAGACGCCGCCGCTGTAAAAGCTGACGCCGCCGCTCAATTTCACGCCGCCGCCCAATTCCTTCGCTGCGGAAAGCCTGCCGATGAAGTCTTTTTTGGAGTCGAAATCCACCGTCGTGTTGCCATTGAATATTCCAGCCTCGGCTTTCACCGCACCTAATTTATAGGCAAGCGTTGCGCCCAGGTCACGCTCGTTGGGCAGGAGCAATTGAGCCGACCTTCCTCGTTCCGGGGTTTCCCGTGTTTCGGAAGAGGCAGGCACTTCATAGCCGAAAGGGCGCTTGAACATACCCGCCTTGAGGCTCAGGTTTTTAGCTGCGCCGGGAAAGGCGAACTCGCCGTAGGCATCCTTCAGGGTGACGCCCTTTTCCGTTGCATCCACCTGCACGACTGCCGTGATGGGTTTGGAAGAATAGGTCAATTTCAGCCTGCTTCGCCGTATCATGAACCGGTTGTCGGTGTTCGGCTCGAAGTTTCCACCTGCAAAACTGCGAATGCCAGCGGTGTCCGCCTTTTGCCATTGCGCTTGGACGAAGCCTGAAATTTTCAGTTTTTTCATGCCGGAAACTTGTTCGGAGAGAGCGTTGAGTTGGGCAGCCAAGGAGTCAGGATGGTTGACTTGTGCGATGCTGCCCGTCGTGGCTGCAAGGAGCAGCACGAGAAGGACGAAGAACTTTTGCATTGTGTTTTTCTAATTAAGATTGAATGGAATCCTTTCTGAAAATTCCAGCGCAAAAGTCTTCACGGTGTTCATTCGGCGGTGCGCTCCAAGTTTAAGTTTAGGTTAAGTTTTGGCGGGTTTACGGAAACTTAACGCAGCAAAGGCGGGGGGCTGGCAGGGGGGCGGGTACTTTTGGGCGTTTTCTAATTAAGATTTTCCTCCTTCTGGAGGTGCAGGCGCTTCGGTTCGGAGCGCCTTTTTTGTTTCCCAACGGGAGAAAAGGCAAGTGAAAAAGCGTGAATCCGTGTCGCCAAG
>CAZHLB010001121.1:0-2137 GCA_964533005.1 uncultured Saprospiraceae bacterium | reverse complement strand
ACACCATCACGTTGCTCGAGGTCACCGACACGGCTTTGATTGTGGATACGGTCATCCTTTGCGCAGGCGACAGCGTTGAATTTTTTGGCGAATGGCTCAGTGTTTCAGGCATTTACGACCATTTCGAGCCTATCGGAAATTGCGTCCAGCACAACCAATTGGTGTTGCAAGTGCTACCGCCTTTCGACCTGGATTTGGAAATCACCCAGCCAACTTGCTTCGGTTTTTCCGACGGTTCGTTGACGGTACAAGGCGGGCAGGGCAATTTGCAATTCAGTCTCGACGGGGCAAACTGGCAAGCGGACAATGTCTTCGACAGCCTCGGCGCAGGCAGCTACGAGGTCTTCGTGCAAGATGAAAACGGCTGCGCACTTCAGGCAGAATTTACCGTGAACGACCCGCCGCAAGTCTTCGTCCAACTTCCGCCCGACGTCACCATTGAGTGGGGCGACACGCTCACTCTCCAGCCAACCGTGTTGCAAGACAACCTCCAATTTTCCTGGTCGCCGCCCGATTGGCTCTCCTGCACCGATTGTCAAAATCCGCTGGCGCAACCGCAGGACACTATATTATATGTGCTAACCGTCGCCGACCCGAACGACTGCCCCGCCAGCGACAGCATTCAAATCAATGTCGAACTGACAAAGGCGGTGTACGTGCCCAACGTCTTCACGCCCAACGGAGACGGCATCAACGATGGTTTTTATTTGTTTGCCGACGGCGTTGCCGAGGTTTTGCTGTTGCGCATCTTCGACCGCTGGGGCGAGTTGGTTTTTGAAGGGGCAAACTTCCCGCCCAACGACGAGCGGTTTAGTTGGGACGGCGTCTTCCGAGGCAAGCCAATGAATTCCCAAGTCTTTGCCTGGTACGCCATCGTTGGCTACGTGGACGGCACGACAGAACTTTTGAAAGGCGACCTGACGCTGCTGCGATGAAGGGCAGGAGATGTCATCTGAAAAAAAATGAAATTTTTTTTCAGATGACATCTCGGCACTCCTGACAGCTACTTTTGCCCCATGAAAATGCTCCTGCAAAAAATTATCCCTGCCGCCTGGCGCAAAAAATGGTACCACCTCAAACACCCCGGCATCATCGAAGAAGTTGACATCGCCTGGAAACTGCTCTCGAAAGGCGACCCCGACCAGGTAATGCTCGACGTGGGAGCGCACTTCGGAGGCTCGCTGGAAGCCTTCGCCCGTGCAGGATGGAGGGTCTTCGCCTTCGAGCCTGACCCAAAAAACCGGCAAAAATTGCTCGCCCTCTGCCAAGACCTTCCCAACGTCAAAATCGAACCGATTGCCTTGAGCGACAAAGAGTTGGAAGCCATGCCCTTCTTTTCCAGCAACGTCTCCACCGGCATCAGCAGCCTGCTCGAATTCCATCCCAGCCACGAAGCGACGACCCTCGTGCCGGTAACTACTTTGGAAAAATATTGCCGGGAAAACGGCGTCCGGCGCATCAGTTTCCTGAAAACGGACACCGAAGGCTATGACCTGCCGGTGTTGCGGGGCTTCGATTGGTCGCAGCCACATCCGAGATTCATTCTCAGCGAGTTCGACAATCACAAGACTAAAAATTTGGGCTACGACGTGCGGGAACAAGTCTCGTTGCTGGAAGGCAACGGCTACCGGGTGCTGATTTCCGAGTGGCATCCCATCGAGGAATATGGCAAGATTCACAAATGGCGGCGCTTCGTTTTGGACGTTTCGCAGGTGGAAGGAGAACGGGTTTGGGGGAATGTTTTGGCGGTAAAGGCTGCGGATTGGGATGCTTTGTTGAAGATTGCGGCGAGGTTTGGGAAAATCGAAACCGCTACTTCGACATGAATCTACATCAGGATGCTCGAAGAAGGCATCGCCATTTTTCAAGAAATCAAAGCCGCCCCCGGAGGAAGCCATTTGAAATCAAATACTAATTTTCTCCACCATGCTTTTCCACCATCTCGAAACTTCCCGCCTCCGCCTGCGTCCCCTCGCCCCCGACGACAAAACACCCCTGTTGGAATTTTTCACCGACCCCGTCGCCACGCAATTCCTATTCAACGAACTGCCGCCCGAAGCCTACGCCGACGCTTGGCTCGCCAAGCAACTCCGCCGATACGAAACTGGAAGCGGCGGCTTGCTCGCCGTCGAGCGGC
>CAZHLB010001120.1:0-2146 GCA_964533005.1 uncultured Saprospiraceae bacterium | reverse complement strand
AAATCCGGTTCGGTGAAGAAAATTTCTTTCAGAAATTTTCTTCACCGAACCGGATTTCCACCTGTCAGCTTTGGGAAGTTTCCTCCTCCATCCGTTGCTTCTCAAACATGTCAAAATAGTAGCCCCTGTTGCGCAGCAACTCCTCGTGCGTCCCCTCCTCCGCAACCCGCCCATCATCGAGGACGATGATTTTATCAAAATCCAGCAGCGAATAAATCCGGTGCGTGATGATGATGGCAGTCGTTTTGGCGAGCGACTCGCTCAGATAGCCGAGGATTTGCTTTTCCGTGCTGGTGTCAACGGCGCTCAGGCAGTCGTCAAGCAACACCAAATCAGGCTGTTTGATGAGCGCACGGGCGATGCTCACCCGCTGTTTTTGACCGCCGGAAAGTGAGACGCCCCGCTCGCCGACCATCGTCTCGAAGCCTTCCGGCAGGTCGAGGATTTCCTGGTGGATGGCGGCGTATTTCGTGAAAGTTTCCGCCTGTTCCTGCGTGGCTTCCGGCTTTCCAAAACGCACGTTGTTGGTCACCGTATCGGAAAAAAGAAACACGTCTTGCGGCACGTAACCGATGCGGCGACGCAGGTGAAAAAGGTCGTGCTGGCGGATGTCTTTGCCGTCGAGACGGATGCTGCCTTCGGTCACGTCGTAGAGTCGGACGAGCAAGTCGGCGACGCTGGATTTGCCGCTCCCGGTGCGCCCGATGATGGCGAGTTTTTGACCCGGTAGCAGCTCGAAACTCACGCCATTCAAGGCTTTGATGCCCGTGTCAGGGTAGGTGAAATGAACGTTGTCGAAAACGATATGCCCTTGAAAATGGGCAGTTGGCAGGTCTTGTCCCGAGAACTCGGGATGGTAGTTGGCAGTTGGCAGTCCGTTAGAGGATGCGGTAACCGGGTTTTTAATGACCGGCTCAACGTCCAAAAATTCATTGATGCGCTTTTGCGAAGCCGCTGCCTGTTGAATGAGCGAAGTAATCCACCCCAGCGAGGTCACGGGCCAAGCCAGCATGTTGACGTAAATAATGAACTCCGCAATGTTCCCGGTGGTCAAATTTCCTTTCACCACCTGCACCCCGCCGACGTAAACCGTGATGATGGTGCTCAGACTAATGAGCGTCAGCATCACCGGGAAAAATAGGGCATCCACCTTCGCCAAACCGAGCGATTTGGTCATGAATTGCTGGCTGTTTTCTTGAAAATATTTGCCCATCGGCGCTTCCTGCACGTAAGATTTGACGACCCGGATGCCGGAAAAAACTTCCTGCGTGATGCTCGTCAGCTTGGAAAGTTGCCGCTGGATTTTTTCGCTTTTTGTGTGGAGAAGCTGGCTCACGTAATAAATTGAAACCGACAAAACCGGCAGCGGCGCAAGGCAATACAGCGTCAATTCCCAATTCACCCGAAGCATGGAAATGATGACGAGAATGAACAGCGAAATCAAATTCAGCCCGTAAAGCATGGCGGGCCCCAGGTACATTCTCACTTTTGACACGTCCTCCACGATTCTCGCCATCAGGTCGCCCGTGCTGTTTTTTTTGTAAAAAGCCAGGTGCAGGTCTTCGTAGTGAGCGAAAACTTCCTTCCGCAAATCGTACTCGATGAGCCTGGACATCACGATGATGGTCTGCCGTACCAGGAACAAAAACCACCCCATCAGCAGCGCCAAAGCCAGCACGACCACCCCAAACAGCAGCAACAATTTTCCGAAATGCCGGAACACTACTGCTTGATTATCAAAGCCTTCGTACAGTCGGTACAAGGCGATGTTTTCAATCACCAGGTCGAGCGCCTGGCGAATCATCTGGGGCTGCAATGCCAGAAAATAGTTGCTGATAAAAATGAAAAGGATGCCGAGCAGGAAGCGCCACCGGTATTTGACGAAGTATTTGTTGAGGTAAAAAAGATGCTCCAAGGGAATGATGAATGATAAATGGTGAATGATGAATGATGAAAACCGGCAAATCCAATTTCGGTTTGGGCGGGCGAAAGTAGCGAAATACCTTTGCCGCCGCTTCAACCAAGCCTACTGGCTTGCCTTCTCGCTGAAAATTCGAGCATAAAGCTGACAGGTGGGAAACTGATTTTTGGGAGAAAAAAAATTGGGATGTTTCACGGCAGCAAAAAAGTAGTTGACACTTTTTTA
>CAZHLB010001119.1:0-2152 GCA_964533005.1 uncultured Saprospiraceae bacterium | reverse complement strand
TTCGTGGCGGAAATGCGGGGTTTCAAAACCCCGCCGCTCGGAACGAATGCCGCTGAAAGCCTGGACTGCCGGGTAGAAAATTCAAAACGTCATGAAACAACTCGACCACTTCTTCAACTGGTTCAACCGCAACCAACTGACGGCTTATGCCTTGACTCGCATTTTCTTGGGCATCGCCCTGCTGACCAGGGGCGTGTTTCTGATGAACAACCCCGGCGCGCTCACCAAATTGATGGACGACAATATGTTGCACGCCTGGTTTGCCTACATCGCCGTCGCCCACCTGGCAGGCGGGTTGTCGCTGATATTCGGCATTCTGACCCGCCTGGGGGCGTTGATTCAAATTCCGATACTGGCGGCGGCGGTGTTCGTCGTCCATGCCGAAAAAGGGCTGATGATGGGCGGGCAATCGCTGGAACTGGCTTCCTTGGTGCTTTTCCTGCTCGTCATTTATCTGCTTTTCGGGGCGGGACCGCTTTCCTTAGACCGTCGCTTTTTCAAGCACGAAGAAGGTTCCCTGAGCAATAAAGCCGCATTTAATTGAGTGAAAAAAGCTTGTCTGAGCAAGCCTCCAAGCCTCCCCGAAAAGCCGGTCATCTTTCAATCCAATCGCCATGGAATTCATTCGTGATACAATCGGCATCGAGCAGCTTGTCGTCATGCTCGTCTTTTTTGCTTTCATCGGCGCTGAAATCCTCATTTCCAGCATCAGGCACGTCAAACTTTACGAAGCAAAGGACACCCTTGCCAACCTGGCGCTCGGCTTCGCCACTTTCGTCACCATTCTGGCGCTGAAAGGCGTGGGGCTTACCGTGTTCGGCTATTTCCACCAATTTGCTTTGTTCGACATTGACATGAGCCGCTGGTATTCCTGGGTGGCGCTGCTGCTGGTCAACGACTTTTTGTTTTACCTGCTGCACCGCCTTGCCCACGCCAGCCGGTTTTTTTATGCCTTTCATCAGCCTCACCACAGCTCTGGCAAATACAATTTTTCCGTCTCGGTGCGGGGTAATTTCGCTTTGCAGTTCCTCAAATACCCGCTCTGGATTGTCATGCCTTTGCTCGGTTTCGACCCTTGGGCTATCCTGCTGACGGATTCCATTCTCTACCTGTACCAAATGTGGATTCACACGGAATTGATTGGGAAATTGGGTCCCTTGGAATGGGTGTTCAATACCCCGACGCACCACCGGGTTCACCACAGCAACCTGCCCGGCAACCTCGTCAAAAACTGCGGCGGCATTTTTATCATTTGGGACAGGCTTTTCGGCACGTTCAAGGCTTCGGACGAAAAATTGACATACGGCGTGCCGAATGATGTCCATTCCAGCAACCCCGTGCGCATTGCTTTCCAGGAGTTCGTGGATTTGGTGAAGGATTTGGGCAGACCCGGCGGGCTGAAAGAAAAGCTCGATTTGCTATTCGGGACGCCGAGATATGGCAAGTGAGGATTGCTTTTTTGAAAGCAATCTTGGGGAGCCAATCCGCCACCACCCCCTGCCCCTAAAGGGGAGCCAACCCTGCCAAAATGGAACAGTTGAGCCTTGTTTTCACAGTTGAGTTTTAGCAGGGTTAGCTCCCCTTTAGGGGCAGGGGGTGGTGGCGGATTGGCAGCACCGTGAATTCAAAACATACTCTTCAAAGCTGCCGCTTATTTGAAGCCTTTCTAAATTTTCAAGATTTAATACTCTTTTATCTTAATTAGCAAACTCTTCGCTAAAATTGTGCGCCCAATCTGGCATGGGTCAGGTGGAGAAACGAAAAGCGGTGGCGGATGGAAAGTGCTTTTGCCGGAGCAAGGCAACCTTCTTCTCACAGAAAAATTCCGGCTATGAAGAAGTCCATTATTCTACTCGTCTTTTTTCACTTCTTAGCAAACGGCGCACTCCTGGCACAAGGCGAAGCGGAACAACTGTTCAAGACCAAATGCGGCATCTGCCACACCGTCGGCAAAGGCAAGCTGGTGGGTCCCGACCTGGCAGGCGCTCATGAGCGGCACCCACACGAGTGGCTGCTGAATTTCATCCGCTCCTCGCAAAAAATGGTCACCGGAGGCGACTCGGCTGCCGTTGCGCTTTTCGAGCAAAACAACAAGGTGGTCATGCCCGACCCGGCGATTTCCGATGCGGAAATCGAGTCGCTCATTGCCTAC
>CAZHLB010001118.1:0-2165 GCA_964533005.1 uncultured Saprospiraceae bacterium | reverse complement strand
CTGGGGCAAGCATTTCCCCAATATCTCAATATCTCAATATCTCAATATCCCAATATCCCAATATCTCAATATCCATTTTATGGCTAAAGTCAAAATACCTCGTAAAAGCACGTTGATTGACATGACGGCGATGTGCGACGTGGCGTTTTTGTTGCTGACGTTTTTCATGCTCACGACAAAATTCCGCCCGCAGGAGCTGGCTCAAATCAACATCCCTGCCTCTACGGCTCAGATTCCGATTCCGGAGCAAAACATCTTGCTTTTGCAAATTTCGCAGGAAGGCAAAGTCTTCTTCGGCGTGGACGACCAGAATACGAGGGAAGCCCTCCTGTTCAAGCTGAAGGAGCGGTACAACTTGCCGGAATTGACAGCCGACCAGGTGCAAGCATTCAAAATAACGGATGCTTTCGGAATGCCGGTCGAGCAACTGCCGCAATTTCTGAGCATGAAACCGGAGCAACGTGCCGCCGTCAAGCAACCCGGCATTGCGATGGACAGCACGAACAACCAGTTGGGTGAAATCGTCCTGGCTGCCCGGCAATCGAATCCGCAACTACGCATCGCCATCAAAGCCGATGCTGCGACGGACTACGAAAAAGTGAATAAAGTCGTGCAGACTTTGCAGGAAAGGAAGGTTCACAAATTCAGCCTCATCACTTCCGCACGAGGAGCGGTTGAGGCGAAAGAATAAAATTTGAATTAGGATATTAAGGATGTCCAAGGATATTAAGGATTGGGACGCCGACGTCCCAATCTTTAATATCCTTGAACATCCTTAATATCCTAATTCAAAAACCAAAAGTCATGGCTGAAATGACAACCCGTGAAAGCGGGTCAAAAAAAGGCAAAAAGAAAACCCGGTCGAAAAAGATGTCCACCCGGGTTGACCTGACTGCCATGGTGGATTTGGGTTTTCTGCTCATTACCTTCTTCATGCTTGCCACCACGTTCAACAAACCCAAGGCGATGGAAGTCAACAAACCCGCCAAGGACGAGAACAAGGAGGACACGCCGGAGGTCAAGATGAGCAAAACGTACACCGTGCTCATCGGCGACAACGACATGGCTTATTGCTATATCGCCAGCGAGGACGACCCGAACATCGTGGTGGACAGCTCCGATTTTTCCCGCACTGGTTTTCGGGAAAGAATCAAAGAGCGCCAAAAAGCAGTGGCGCAAATGTGGGGCAACCAGGATGAGCTTTTTGTGCTCATCAAGCCGCTGCCCAAGTCCGACTTCCGAAACGTGGTCAACGTGCTGGATGAAATGGCAATCAATGGCGTGAAAAAGTACGCCATCATTGACGAGTTCAATCACGTGGACAGCATTATCGTGCCTCAATTGGGGCAGAGTTTAAATTGATTAGTGACTGGTGATTAGTGACTGGTGATTGGTGACTGGTGATTGGTTTTTCCCAATCACCAACCACCAATCACTAATCACCAATCACCAGTCACCTGAACCAGTTTAGGATGAAAGCTCAAGAAAACAACCCGGAAGGCATCAAGGACTACCTGAATGCCGACATGGACGACATCATTTTCGAGCACCGGAACAAAGCCTACGGGGGTTACCTCCTGCGGAAAATCTACCCGGGCAACATGACCAAAGCGAATATCGTCGCAACGGTCTTGTTCCTGCTGCTCGTCAGTTTGCCTTTGATTGCGAAAATCATCAAGGCAAACTTGCCGCAGGGCGACGAGACGCTTGCCGTCGAAGTCACCCTCGCCGAGCCGCCGCCGCTCGACCCGAAGGCGCCGCCGCCGCCGCCGCCGCCCATCGCCGAGCCGCCGCCTCGCAAGCCGACCATCGCCTTTGTCGCTCCAAAAGTGAAAAAGGACGAGGAAGTGGTGGAAGAAGCGCCGCCGCCAGACGTCGAGGAAATTAAAGACGTGGAAATCAGTACCAAAACGCAGGAAGGCGTCGAGACCGGCGTCCCCGAAGGCATCATCGAGGAAGAAGCACCGCCGCCAGTGGTTGAAATCGAGGTGGCAGAAAAGCCCGACTCGGTTTTCAAAGTGGTCGAGCAAAAGCCGCAATTCCCGGATGGCGACGCCGCCTTGCTGAAATACTTGTACGACAACATCCAGTACCCCTCCATCGCTCGTGAAAATGGCGTTGAGGGAACGGTGGTCGTTCAGTTCGTAGTCGAAAAAAACGGCTCC
>CAZHLB010001117.1:0-2167 GCA_964533005.1 uncultured Saprospiraceae bacterium | reverse complement strand
TCCATTCCATCAACAATCATGTAATCATGTACTCATCAATCATTTAATCAGAATAGGGGCGGTGATAAAATGGCAGAAAGTAGTTTCAAAACATGATAGCTCTGAAAATCTTCCTCCTTGTTTTGCTTGTCTGGTTGGTCTTGCTGACGCTCGTGCCCAAGGGCAATTTTTTGTACGAAATGCTTCGCATTCCCCTTTGGCTCGTTCGCTTGAAACGCTTTCCGACCGGCAATTTTAGGAAAAGCAAACATTCCTACGGTCGCCACTTCCGCCAGTACCTGCTCTTTTTCCAGCCAAAAGACTCCTCCCCTACCCGCCAGCACGTCGTGGTTTACATTCACGGAGGCGGCTGGCAGTTCGCCAGCCCGGAATTGTTCACGCCTCATGCGCAGGCTTTGGTCAATGAAGGTTACGCCGTTTTCATGCCTTCGCACCGGCGTTTGCCATTTTTTAATTGCCTTCATTTTCGGGAAGATCTTACTTTGATAATGAAGAAAACGCTGGAAATCATGCAGTTGGAAGGCTTGGGCGACCGGAAAATCATCCTCGGTGGCATGTCTTCCGGCGGCAATCTGGCGGGCTTGCTTTGTTTCGACCGGAGCATTTTGGAGGCTGCCGGGGTGTCGCAGGAGATTTTTACCGGGGTGTTTTTGCTCGGCGCACCGCTGGATTTGGAAAAAATGTGGTCATCGCCGCCACTGCTTTTGCTGGCAGGAAAACGAAATGGCGAGCGGTTCAAAAAAGCAAATCCTGCCTGCCATTTGCAGGCGAGCGAGTCCATTCGAACCTTGATTTTGCATGGCACGAAGGATGGTTTGGTCGAGCATCGAAGCATCCTGTCATTTTATGAAAAGCTGAAAAGCTGCCACTGCGGAGAGGTGCAACTTGCCACCCTACCCGGCGGAATGCACATGGATGCGGCAAGCTGGTGTTTTGAAAATCACGCGGCGAGGAAGATTTTGATGGAATGGCTGACGAGTCTAAATCATGGTGATTTAAAAAACACCGTGATTTAAGGTAAGGTGTCGAATCAATGCGTCCCATTGATCCTGCCGTTTTCTCCCCTTTCAAAAAAGGCATTCAAAACCAGCGTCAAAATTGGGCTGGTAATCCATTGCTTCCGAAACAAGAAAATAATCAGCGATGCAACCAGGTACATCAAGCCGACCAGCAAGAAAGCACCCGGGTATGAATTGATGGCATCGCCGAGCCAAACGGCAAAAGCCACCGACAGCATCACGACTATCCAGGAAGCAAAAAATGCCAACACGACCACCGTTGCCAGCGCTGAGAAAACCTTGGCGAGCCGTTCCGCCGCTTCCAGCCGAATCCATTCGCCTTGCTGCTTCACATATTGGCGGGCATATTCGACGGTTTCACCAGCGGATTGAAGAATAGAATCCGTGTTTTTCATGGATGAAAAAATGAATGGAGAGAGCTGTTTTTTTTGCAAAACCGCTCTCTCCAAAGGGTTAATGGTCAGCCGTTTGGAAAGTCTTTCTCAATTTTTCTTTCCGTGTGGCTGACGTTTGCTTTTGCTTGTTCCCTGCCTTGCTGGAATTTCTTCGCAACGCTTTCCGCTGCTTCCGTCACGGTATCCTGCACGTTGGAAGCGGTTGCGCTGAGTTCATTTTTGACCGTCGTTGCGGCAGCTTTCATGCCGCCTCTCGCATACGATTCCTGCGTTTTGTGGCGCAATTGCCTGCCGCTTTCCGAGCCGAACAGCCAGGCGACCACGCCGCCGAGCGCAGCACCGGCGATGCCGAGCATCAATTTGCTTTGCTTTTTCATGCCATGCGTTTTTTTAGAAAATTCAGAGGAGCGCAACGGGCGGTGGATTTCCGCAGAAAATTCAGCCACCTTTTGCTCGATATCGTCCACCAGTTCCTGGGCTTTGGCTCGTTGCGACTGCCAATCCCGGTCGCCGGATTGGGCGACTTCTTCATACAAGTCCCGAAGGTTTTTGTGGTACAATTTCAGGCGGTTGATGCCGCCGATGACCTCCCGTGTTTTTCCATCCGTCCGCTTTCTGGCGAAGGCAGACAGTTCGCTGATGTCGTGCTCCAGGTCTTCCAGCAGGTGGCTGTAATGCCGGAGGAATTGACTTTTGGATTGAATCGGTTGCCTGTGCATGTTAACTGATTTGAAAAGTTGATGAAGGTTGATA
>CAZHLB010001116.1:0-2169 GCA_964533005.1 uncultured Saprospiraceae bacterium | reverse complement strand
GGACGGTTCCTCTTCGAGGATGACAAAAGCGACGTGCGTGGGACGTGCGTGGGACGTGCGTGGGACAAGACGGTTCCTCTTTGAGGATGACAAAAGCGACACGCATGCGACAGCCAGGCGGCAGCCGTTACCGATACGTCAGCACTCAAAAATCAATCATAAACAACAAAAAACAGCAACAAACAGCAACAAAAAAGAAAATCCGGCTACATTTGCCCAAAATCAACCTGAACATGAAGAACATACCTTTCCAGGAAGCATTCGAGGTGCTCAAAAACCGGGATGCTCATTTTGAAAAAATCACGGCGGAAGAAGGCAAACCTTCTTTGATGCTCGCCCAAATCTTCCTGATTTCGGCATTCGTTTTTGCCTATGGGCTTATCATGGGCAGCTACAACAGCTTCACGCAGGCGCTCTCGTCCGGCGTAAAATTGTGGGTACTGATTTTCCTGACGCTGGCGATTTGTTTCCCCTCTTTTTACATCGTGCAATTGGTGCTTGGCTCGAAGGTGGGCGTGCGGCAATTGACGGTGATGCTGTTGAGCGGGTTCGTTTTAACCTCCACGCTCATGCTGGCATTTGCGCCCATCGTGCTGTTTTTCCAGATGTCGGGCGACAACTATAATTTCCTGCAATTACTGCATGTCTTCGTGTTCGTGTTTTCCGGTTTCTTCGGCATGAGGGCGGTGTTGGAAGCACTGAAAAGTTCCTTCGCTCAGAAAGGCGTTTACCCGAAAATCGGGCTGTCGGTTTTTCGCATTTGGGTGGTGATTTTTGCCTTTGTCGGCTTGCAACTCTCGTGGAACCTGCGACCTTTTGTCGGGTACAAAGACATGCCGTTTCAGGTTTTCCGGCAGGATACGCAGGGCAATGTTTACACCACACTGCTGCGGGCTTTGGGAAATATGATGGGCGAAAATCCGCAGCCCGAACACTGACGCTGCAAGCGTTTTAAATTTTTCGAATGAACGATGAAATAATGACCCTCGAAGAGGTCGCCAAATACCTGAAAATGAAACCCCAAACCATTTACACCTGGGCGCAATCGGGCAAGATTCCCGCCGCCAAACTTGGCAAGGAATGGCGCTTCCGCAAAGACTTGGTGGACGCCTGGTTTAATCAGCATATCTCTGAGCAATTCCAGGAAATGCTGAAAAATCCGAAAAAAAGGGACGAGTGACTGGTGATTGGTGATTTGGACGCCACCAATCACCAGTCACCACATAAATTCTTCGCCATGAAAAAGTTAGATTGGATGAAAGTCGCAGGCATGAACCTGCTTATTATAGCCATGATTCTTGCCCCGTTCCTGCCGGGGCCGCCCAATGAATTGGTGCTGGGAATGTCTTTAATTGGAGGATTTATGGGCATTTTAGGACTGGCGCTCGTGCCCGTCGGAATCATCTGGACAATATTGGAAATCAAGAAAATAAGGAGCATTGAAAGCCCAAACTGGAAGCCATCTTATACGATGGCAATTATCGCTACGGTCATGTTCGCCGCATTTTGTGTACTAATCGAAATTGGCATTTCCCTCACTTATGGCTCATTTGCTTGCGCACTCGGAATTGTGCTTGGCATATTGGGATTTAAGTATGTTTTTAAAGAATTAAAAAACCTCAAAAACAACACCGATAAAAAGATATGCCTTGCGCCACTTTACCTGTCCACCGTTCCTTTGACGGCGCTCGTTGTGCAGCTTTTTCTGATGAAACCGGCAAGTCATTTCAGCCGGAATGTAGCCATTGAAAAAAGCCAGGAATTAATTGCTTCCGTCGAAGCATATAAATCCAGGCATGGTCAATATCCTGAAAATATGGATGAATTAAAGTTGTTCATGCGCTTTGACATGCCAAGCCCAAAAGTCATGGGCATCCAGGAATATAATTACAAGCGCAGCGGCGATGATTACAATATCGGATTTAAACAAAACCTGGATTTCGGGCTGGAAGAAATTGTGGTTTACGCTAAAAACAACCGGCACGAGGATTATTATTTCACATTAAAAGGGGCATTGGAAAGTTATGATTCGGAATATGCACATTGGCGGTATTTCTGGTGCGATTGAATTTAGGCTCATGTAGCGTCTGCGTGAAACACCTGTCTGCAAGTCTGCAAGTCGCTTTGTCATTCTCGCAGAGAACCTACACGTCCCAAGTGTCCGGTGGG
>CAZHLB010001115.1:0-2177 GCA_964533005.1 uncultured Saprospiraceae bacterium | reverse complement strand
AAGAAGACCTACGAAGTTTCGCTTAACCAGACTTCGTAGGTCTTCTTCGAAGATGACAAAAACGACTTGCAGACGTGCAGACTTGCAGACGCAATCAGACTTCGTAGGTCTTCAGCGAAGATGACAAAAGCGACTTCGAGACTTGGAAACAGGCAAGGGGTTTTTTGAGACAGTCCCCACCCTGTCTGGCTGAAAATTCTTGATTATGCACTGGATTGACTGGCTCATCATGCTCGGCGTGCTCGCCGCCATCGTCATTTACGGCGTCTGGAAAACCCGAAAAGTCAACACGGCGGAGAGCTACTTGCTCGGCGACCGGGAGTTAGGCTGGTGGATAATCGGGCTGTCGGTCATGTCCACGCAGGCGAGCGCCATCACTTTTCTGTCCACGCCGGGGCAGGGTTACGACGACGGGATGCGCTTCGTGCAATTCTATTTCGGGATGCCACTGGCGATGCTCATCATCGTCTATTTTTTCCTGCCGATTTATTACAAACTCAAGGTTTACACGGCTTACGAGTACCTCGAACAACGCTTCGACTCGAAGACCCGGACGCTGGCGGCGGTGCTTTTTTTGTTTTCCAGAGGCATGGCGGCGGGCTTCACCATTTCTGCACCGAGCCTGATTTTGAACAATATCCTCGGCTGGGATTTGCACTGGACGATTGTCGGACTGGGGGCGGCGGTCACTTTGTACAGCGTTTCCGGCGGCACGAAGGCGGTGAGTTACACGCAAAAGCAGCAGATGATGGTGATGCTGTTCGGCATGGTGCTGGCAGCGGTGCTGGTGGTTTGGAATCTGCCGAAGGAAGTCAGTTTTTCCGACGCCGTCGGGGCGGCGAGAGAGTTGGGAAAAATGGACGCCATTGATACGGAATGGAACCTGGCGAATCGCTACAATATCTGGTCGGGCTTGATTGCCAGCGTGTTTTTGTTCCTCAGTTATTTCGGCACCGACCAATCGCAGGTCGGTCGCTACCTGTCGGGGCGGTCGCTGCGGGAGAGCCGGATTGGGCTGCTATTCAATGGCATGGTGAAGATTCCGATGCAGTACCTGATTTTATTCACGGGGGTGATGGTATTCGTGTTTTTCCAGTTCGTGCAGCCGCCGATTCATTTCAATCGGGAGAACATGCTTCGGCTGGAAAATGCGCCTGTTTTTCAGCCCCGGCTCGACAGTTTGGAGCGGCAGTACGATGCCATTTTTCAGCAAAAACAGGCGGAAATGACCAACCTGATGAGCGCATTGCGGCAAGGTGACGATGCCGCCGCCGCTGCCGCAAAATCGAAAGTGCAGGCGCTGACCGAGCAAGACAAGCAGGTGCGGGCAGGCGTGGATTCAATGCTGGTGAGCCTTTCCAAACAGACCGGCAACAAAATCGAGACCAACGACCGGGACTACGTTTTCATCACTTTCGTCCTGAATTACCTGCCCGTCGGCATCATCGGCTTCCTCCTGGCGGTGATTTTTTGTGCCGCCATGTCGAGCATTTCTTCCGAGTTGAACGCCCTTTCGACGACGACGGTGGTGGATATTTACAAGCATTCCTTCGTCAAGACTGCCTCCGACAATCACTACCTGCGGGCGTCCAAATTGATGACCTTGATTTGGGGTGCGCTGGTGATTTTTTTCGCCACGATTGCCTCGCTTTTCGAGAATCTCATCCAGGCGGTCAACATCGTTGGGTCGCTGCTGTACGGGACGATTTTGGGGATTTTCCTGGTGGCTTTTTTCTTCAAAAAGGTAGGCGGGACGCCGGTTTTCTGGGCAGGCTTGGTGGCGGAATGCGTGGTGTTGGCAGTTTACTTTTTGGACATGGCGAAGTTTAGCTTTCCTATTTTATTCCTGCCGGAATCTGAAACGAAGCAGTTGTTTCGGTTTTTGATGGAGCATTTGAACGGCGAGCAAGACCTCGGATTTCTTTGGCTCAACCCGTTGGGCTGCGGAGTGGTGATTTTGGGGAGCTTGGTTTTGCAGGCGGTTTTGGGAAAAAGACAAGGAAACAGATGAAGCCAGGAAACCACCTTTCCGAAAGTTTCAAACTTTCGGAAAGGTGGTTTGGGATGTTTCAAGAAGGCTAAAAAGTAGTTGACACTATTTCGGAATCGAGCCCTAAAGCTGACAGGTGGTTTTTTGTTTTTTGGGGGGGTGAAGATTTGTTTTTTTTTGGAGCAGC
>CAZHLB010001114.1:0-2178 GCA_964533005.1 uncultured Saprospiraceae bacterium | reverse complement strand
GGGGCTGGCGGGGTCACCTTTTTGGTTGTTTGCTTTTTGGGTGGGGCTTGTTTCACGACTGGCTTTTCGCCTTTGGCAACCAGCGACTCACCGCAATTTGACGGCGTGATAACGGAAGCGTTGTCAATCAATAAGTTGCCATTGTAGGCAAACGGCGTCGGGGTCATGTAGTAGGCTTCGAGGACAATGTGCGTGTACGTTTTTTTCGGTTTGAACTGAAAATCATACTTCAGCCAGCGGTAGTTCGTCACGTCGGAAGACTCGTCCAGCAGTTCCAGTTGGCTGCAATAGCCATTGCCGCCCCAGATGCGCAACTTGACCGGCGTGCCGTAATTTTTCATCGTATTGTCCTTCCGGCTCATGCTCACGTACAGCTCCGACCTCGCCAGGTAAATGCTGAATTCGTAGCATTTTCCTGTTTTCAACGGTTCGCTCAGTCGCTGGGAAACCAGTTCCCAGGTGTCATTTTCCCGCACCACCATACCGAGGTAAGAGTTGCCGTGGAACGGTTCTTTGGTCACCTGGAAAGCGCCGCCGCCGATTTTCGGATGCACGTCGGGCACGGTTTCACTTGGAAAACCACAATCGTACCAGCCCCTCGGCAACGCTCCGTTGTAAGTTCCCTCCATCGGAATTCCTTCAAAAGAGGGATTTTCCAGTTCAATCGCAGCCTCCTGGCTCGACAGTGGCTCGACAAAACTGAGCAGCAAAATGAGGATAGATAGAATCGAACTTTTCATGGTTCGGCATTTGGTTTAAAAATCAAAACTCTGCTCAAACGTGGTTTTTCGTGGCTAAGTTTTATGGTAAAGGTTGATAAAGTTGATAAGAGTTGATAAGGGTTGATGCCACACATCAACCCTTATCAACTCTTATCAACGCTTATCAACCCTTTATTTAAAGGCATTAAACCCCGTGACGTCCATGCCCGTGATGAGCAAGTGAATGTCGTGGGTGCCTTCGTAAGTCAGCACCGTTTCGAGGTTCATCATGTGGCGCATGATAGGGTACTCGTTGGTGATGCCCATGCCGCCGAGAATTTGGCGGGCTTCCCTGGCGATGGTCAATGCGATGAAAACGTTGTTCCGCTTCGCCATGCTGATTTGGGCGGCGGTGGCTTTGCCGACATTTGCCAAAGTGCCCAGGCGCCAGACCAATAATTGCGCCTTCGTGATTTCGGTTATCATCTCCGCTAACTTCTTCTGTGTCAATTGGAAAGCGCCGATGGGCTTGTCGAATTGCAGGCGCTCTTGCGAGTAGCGCAGCGCCGTGTCGTAGCAGTCCAACGCAGCACCGAGAGCGCCCCATGCAATGCCATACCGGGCTTTCGACAGGCAAGCCAGGGGACCTTTCAACCCTTCGGCATGGGGCAAAATATTTTTCTTCGGCACCCGCACGTCCTCGAAAATCAACTCGCCGGTGATGCTCGCCCGGAGCGACCATTTGCCGTGAATTTCAGGAGCGGAAAAGCCTTTCATGCCTTTTTCCAAAATCATCCCCCTGATTTTTCCGCCCTCGTCTTTTGCCCAAACAACGGCGATGTCCGCCACCGGGGAGTTGGTAATCCACATTTTTGCGCCGTTCAAAATGTAGGCGTCGCCGTCGTCTTTGATGTTGGAAATCATGCCGGCGGGGTTGCTGCCGAAGTCAGGTTCGGTCAAGCCGAAGCAGCCGATAAGTTCGCCGCTCGCCAGTTTGGGCAGGTAGGTGCGGCGATGCTCCTCCGAGCCAAATTTGTAAATCGGGTACATCACCAGCGAGCCTTGCACCGACGCCATCGAGCGCACGCCGCTGTCGCCCCGCTCCAATTCCTGCATGATGACGCCGTAGGCAATCTCGTCCATGCCGCCGCAGCCATATTCGGCGGGCAGGCTGGGCCCGAAAGCGCCGATTTCAGCCAAACCTTTGAACAGGTGGGTCGGGCACTGCGCCTTGTCTGCGTATTCTTCGATAATAGGTGAAACTTCCGCCTTGACCCAAGCCCGCACGGCTTCCCGTGCAAGCAGGTGCTCCTCGCTCAAAAGCTCGTCAACCTGGTAATAATCATGGTATTGGAAGCGGTCTTCTTTGGCTTTTTTGGAGACTGTGATAGTTCCGTTGGATGAATTTTGCATGGTGGGAAAGCAACCGTTTAGCACGTCTGGTTCAAGTCGCTTTTGTCATCCTCGCAGAGGAACC
>CAZHLB010001113.1:0-2179 GCA_964533005.1 uncultured Saprospiraceae bacterium | reverse complement strand
CCATGCGCTCGAAGCCGTTTTTGGCTTCTTCCAAGCCGGTGTGCATGGAGCCCATGAGGATGCGGTTGGGGAGGGTGGTGAAGCCTAAATCGAGCGGGGAAAAGAGATGTGGAAATTGCATGGAAGAAGTAGTTGGTGGCTGTTTGGACGAAGGTAGAAGTTTTTGATTTGGAGTGCCGGCAACCCCGCTTGCGCAGCGCTTGTATTTGCGTCAGCGGAAAACCGTGATTGCAGGGTTGCCGGGTTGTCCCGCCGCCCAACTCTTCCACGTGAAAAGACGCCGGAAGCCTACAGCCCTTGCAATCACGTTTTCTTTTTTTTGAATCAGGATTTGACTTCAATTGTCAATGTCCAAAATGCCGGTCAGCGCCACCGTCAAAATCCCGCCCAGCGCCACATCCAATGTTCTTCCAACTGCCGTGAAACCTGCCGGAACAGTCACGTTTCCCGTCGCCGGGATAATCACATCCTGGCAAGTCAGCGGCACGAAACCGTCGCTCCAGTTCCCGCCGTCCGACCAGTTGACGCCGTCGCCAGCGCCCGTCCAGGTCGTGGCGGCGCTTTCGGGGCTGCCGTTGCAGTCGTCGTCGAGGTTGTTGCAGATTTCCGGTGCGCCGGGGTGGATGGCTGCGTTTGCATCGTCGCAATCGCCATCGTTTGAAACGTAACCGGAAGGGGCGTTGCAAGCTTGGGTGGGAATGGCAGGGTTGCCGTAGGTATCGCCGTCGGCGTCCTGGTAAAAAGTGAGCAGGACGCCTTCGTCAATTTGCGTGTCGCAATCGTCGTCCAAGCCGTTGCAGATTTCCGCAGCGCCGGGATGGATGGCGGCGTTCGAGTCATTGCAATCAATTCCACCACAATAAGTATAGGTATCGTTGTCGGCGTCGAGGTCGCCCTGGTACTCGAAAGCGCCCATGTCAATCATGGCTCCGCCGGTGATGGCGTCCACTTTTCGAGGGTTGCCGTCGAGGTCGGTGGTGGTGCTGTTGGCGGCGTCGCTGCCGGCTTCGGCAGCGGGGGAGCAGGCTTGCAGGCGGAGGTTGCCAGAGGTGGTGGGAGCAACGTTGTAGTCGGGTTGGCTTATGAAAAGCGGGTTAGCGTTCAGGTTGCCTGTGCCTGGGTAGCCGCCCTGGACGATGCTGTATTGGACAGTAGATGAAGAAAAAACATTTTCAATTTCCTCCCCGGCGTCGCCCCAGAAAATGCAGTTGGTCACAACCGGAAATGAAAATGAATTGTACATTCCACTGCCGTCGCCGTTGGAAAAATTGCCGGAAAAGGAGCAATTGGTCAACGTCGGTTCGGCATCGGCGTTGCTCATGCCGCCGCCGGATGCCGCCAAATTGCCGGAAAAAGTGCAATTCGTCACGACTGGAGCGGCGAAGTCGACGTTTTTCATGCCGCCGCCGGAGACAGCCTCGTTGCCCGAAAAAGAGCAATTCGTCACGCTCGGAGCGGAGTTTTGCTCGTTGCTCATGCCCCCGCCGTGGAAAGCCTCATTGCCTAAAAAGGAGCAATTGCTTACAATCCCATCGGTATTGTTGTTGTTCATGCCCCCGCCGGTTTCAGAGTCCGCCTGGTTGCCGGAAAAAATGCAATTCATCACGATTGGAGCGGACGAAACGTTGTTCACGCCGCCGCCGGAATTGACAGCGAAATTGGCGGAAAAGGTGCAATTGGTGACGATGGCAGTTGAAGAGTAGTTTGCCATGCCGCCGCCGAAAATTGCCAGGTTGTTGTGAAAGGTGCAGTTCGATACGGTGGGAGAGGAGAAGAAGTTGAGCATTCCACCACCGCTATCAGACGGAGCGCTGTTGCCATTGGCGAACCCCCACTCGATTTTGAAACCGTCGAGAATGGCAGTGCCGTTCAGCCCGTTGTCGAAGTTGCTGACAACGTGAAAGCTGTTGTCGGCGTTGTTGCCCACCGTACCGATGTCGCCGCTCAGGATGGTCACGTTGGTCAAAAAGTTGCGCTGCGAGAGCAGGGTTTCCGTGCCGTTGAAGCCACCGTAGATGGCTACGGCGTTTTGCATCGAAAAAGAAATGCTGGGGTCTGTGCTGGTGGTGGGTTTGTACGTGCCAACGGCGACCCAGATTTGGGTGATGCCGGGGCAAGTGTTGGCAAGAGCGGCTTGCAGATTGTTGAAAGCATTCGCCCAGGAAGTGCCGTTGTTAGC
>CAZHLB010001112.1:0-2182 GCA_964533005.1 uncultured Saprospiraceae bacterium | reverse complement strand
TCTACACATTTGCACCAATGCACGAAGCCAGTCTGTTCAAAATAAGAACTGCGTTAGCCAGCAACGAAGGGAAGTGAGCTTTGAAGAAAAGGAAGGGGAAGTGCGGATGCAAACCGGCATCAGCGAAAAACAGGATAAAAAGAAAAGCGGAACAAGCTTTTCAGAACACACGTGCCCATCCCGAAGGGCGGTTCAGGCAACGGCAAAGCCTGTTTCTTTCCGGTAAATGGGCGGTTCAAAGCCCACTACCAAATCTTTTTTGGAAACGCCTTTGTTCAACAGCTCCTGTCCCACGACGAGGTTCGTGCCGTCGTGCTGAAGCCAAACCTTGCCGTCAGGTTTCACATCCACATGGACGTAGCAACCATAAGTGCGGCTTTGATTGACCCATCCGCTTGAGTAAAGCAGGTAGTGCCCATGTTCGTCGTCAGTGATGATTTGCGTTTCGATATCGTCGTAAGAGGACGAGCCGAGCTTACCGATATCTTCCACCATCTTGCGGACGATGGTCTTGTATTTTTTTACTTTATCCATTCTGAAATGATTTGAAGTTCCGGGTGGTAAATCAGCACTTTGATTTGATATCTTTTGATGACTTTTCGGATATATGGTTCCTCTAAAAATTCCTCGACCAGCTTGATTGGCAAGCCTAAAAACAGTTCCCTGTCCGGTTCTTTTTCCTCTAAGCCTGGCAGGTAAAAAAGGTATTGCCCCAAAGCTCTATGAAACTCAATGATGCGGGAAAGACCTGAAAAGGTTTTTATTTCAACGGCTATTTTTTCCAAGCCCTTTTCCGCTGCAATAATTCTTTCCTTTTCGGCTCCCAAGTCAATGAAGACTTTCGTTTTTCCCACCGGCACGATAAATGGGTCGTGCGTGACCCGCCACCCCTCCTTTTCCAAAGCTGTCCTGACAGCGTCGTGAAACTTGTCTCTTGCCATTGGTTTCCAATATTTGGGCAAAAATAGCACAAAACCGCTCCCGGTGCGCCGGGGTCTTCCAAAAATCAACATCCATTTTTCAATAAAATCAGCACATCGCTAATGCCGGTGCCGAGGTTTCGGGGCAAGTCTTGCAACCGGCACTTCTACACATTTGCACCAATGCACGAAGCCAGTCTGTTCAAAATAAGAACTGCGTTTGCAAGCTACGAAGGAAAGTGAGCTTTGAAGAAAAGGAACGGGAGTGGCAGCATCAGCGGTAATGCCCTTTGCAACTTGTAATTTACAAAGCTCTTTGCCTTAATTTACCTCTCGAAATTGTAGTGAAGTTACCAGCCAGAGTCAGCCCTTGTTCCATGACTTCCATCAACAAATCCGCCGGTTCTTCCGGGTAAAAAGGCTGCATACGGTAATAAAAAATACCGCCGGGCTTCGGCAGGTGGAGTTGATAAATCAGCTTACCATAATCCCGGTCAAAAGTCAAAATGATGGATTGGTCGGCTGCGGCTTTCAGTAAAATGGTAGTGTCGGGCTGCCCTTGCATCATCAGCGTGACCGATTCGACCTGGTGACCTTCGGCGATGAGTTTTCGCACGGAAGTAAGCGGGTAGTTTTCGTTTGCTAAAAATTTCATAGAGCAGCGACCATTACTTCAGCTTCCAGACATTCCTGCGCATAGGCGAAGATTGCACGGAGGCTTTCTTTGGTCAGTTGAGGATAGTTTTCAAGCACTTGCCCTTCCGTCCAGCCTGCGCTGAAAAGCCCCAAAATAAACACGACTGAAAGCCGAGTGCCTTTCACGACAGGCTTGCCTGCCAGTATATTGGGGTCTGAATGAATATGCTCGTTCCAATTCATCGGTGAATAATTTTAAGATTTCTGCGGTTTGTCTTGTTTGGCAAAGTTAATCTGAACATTGAAATCAACCAAAGGAAACTACGCTTCTCTTGCTGGTACAAGTTTGTTGGCACGAGCCAACTTCCACATTTACTTTAAAATAGCTTGCAGAGGCGTCCCCGCTGGCGAGGTGTCTTCCGGTCTGTCAATTAAACTTAAGCTCCGCTAATGCCGGTTTGCAACCGGCACTGTTCCGCACTTACATTAAAGCTAAAAACGCATCTCAAATCTATTCCACACTTTCAATTAAACTCAAGCTCTGCTAATGCCGGTTTGCAAGCGGCACTGTTCCGCACTTACATTAAAGCTAAAAACGCATCTCAAATCTATTCCAGACTTTCAAT
>CAZHLB010001111.1:0-2183 GCA_964533005.1 uncultured Saprospiraceae bacterium | reverse complement strand
CAAAATGCGGGGTCTCAAAACCCCGCCGCTCGAAGGAACTGTCTGAAAATTTAGAGACCAATACATTAGTTGCTCAATCAATGCTTCCTGCCGTAAATCAAAAACACCGTCGGTCGCTTCTGCAAATCCGGCGGCGGAGCCTTTTGCCAGGCAGAGATTTTTTTTGTGGCAATGAATTGCGAAGGCAAAGTCAGGTCGCAGGCAATGCAAAAAAGCGTGTCAGACTGCAAGGTTCGCAGGGCTTGCTCGAAGACCTGCCTGTTTCGATAAGGCGTTTCGATGAAAATCTGCGTCTGGTTTTCCCTGCCGGAAAGTTGTTCCAGCTTTTTCAAGTCTCTCGCCAGCGCATCCGGTTTCGCCGCCAGGTAGCCGTGAAAACTGAACCGCTGCCCGTTCATTCCCGAAGCCATCAGCGCCAGCAAAATGGACGAAGCGCCCACCAGCGGAACGACCTCCACCCCTTTTTCATGCGCCAATTCCACCAACCCAGCGCCGGGGTCGGCGACGCCTGGGCAACCTGCCTCTGAAAGTAGCCCCAAGTCATTGCCGTCCAACGCAGGTTGCAGCAATGCAGGCAGCTCCGACGCCGGAGTGTGTTCATTTAATTCATTGATGACGAAAGTATTGAGCGGCTTTGGAGGGTTGGTGCGCTTGATGAAATGGCGGGCGGTTTTGGCTTTTTCAACTACCAAATGGTCGAGGCGGTGCAGAATTTCAATCACTTCCAGCGGCACGGAAAACGGAGCGTCTTCGCCGAGGGGAGCAGGGATGAGGTAGATTTTTCCGGTAGATTTCATGCCTGCAAAGGTCTGTTTCCAAATTTGGCGAAGCACTTTTCCAGTTGGCAAATTTTTCTACTTTTGCCCGCCTTTTTTGGAACGTCTTGGGTGACGAGGGTCGGTTTTCGAGGCAAACTCTTGAAAATCAACGCTTGGGACGCAAGACCCGGAAGGTTAATCATTAAACTCAGTAATGAGAAATTACGAAGTCACTTTCATCGTAGATCCAGTTCTGTCGGGCGATGAAATCAAAGCGACAGCCCAGAAGTACGTGAACCAGTTGCAGGAAAAAGGCTGCGACATCGTGTACGTGGACGAGATGGGATTGCGCCAGCTTGCTTACGCAATCAACAGGCGCAACTCCGGCTACTACTACTCGGTAGAGTTTCAAACGTCCGATGGCAAAATCCTTGATCCGCTCGAATTGAACATGCGCCGTGACGAGAAACTGCTGCGTTTCCTCAGCGTGAGACTCGACAAGTTCGGCGTGAAGTACAACGAAGACAAGCGCAAAGGCTTGATTGGCAAGGTCAAAAAGAAGCCGAAAGCGCCACCCACCGAAGTCCTTCCGCCCAAGCCGAAGCCTGCGAAAGTGGTGCCGCCGCAACCGGATAACCTCAAGCGCATCGAAGGCATCGGGCCCAAAATCGCAGAGGCACTCAAAGCTGCCGGCATCAATTCCTTCGCCAAATTGGCAAGTATGACACCGGAAGACGTGAAGACCACCTTGCTGACGCAAGGCGACCGCTTCAGCTTCCAGGACACCGGCACTTGGCCCGCCCAGGCTGACCTAGCTGCCAAAGGCGAATGGGACAAGCTGAAAAAATGGCAGGAAGAACTCAAGGCTGGAAAGCTCCTCGGAACGGATGGTGAAAGTGAAAATGAAGCTGAAAATGAAGGTGAAGGTGAAGGTGAAGTTGAAGCTACAACTACAACTACCGCTACCAAAACGGCTGCCGCTACCGCAACGCCTGCTGCAAAATCAGAAGAAGAATAATTCAATTTCGGATTTGGGATTTCGGATTTCGGATATGGTCACGCCAGCCGAAATCCGAAATCCGAAATCGCAAATCATAAAGACATGGCTGCATCGCAAGATGACATCAAGTTTCTAAGCAACCCGAACCTGGGGCAGCAGCGCAAGAAATATTGCCGCTTCCGCAAATTCGGCATCAAATACATTGATTACAAAGACCCTGATTTTTTGTTGCAATTCATCAACGAACAGGGCAAGATTCTCCCCCGCCGCATCACCGGTAACTCGCTGAAATACCAGCGCCGGGTCGCCACCGCCATCAAGCGGGCAAGGCACCTGTCTATGTTGCCTTTCATGGCGGACTTGTTGAAATAGGGATGAGGGATGAGGGATGAGGGATGAGTGTCGCACTCATCCCTCATCCCTCA
>CAZHLB010001110.1:0-2188 GCA_964533005.1 uncultured Saprospiraceae bacterium | reverse complement strand
GGAAAGTGAAGGTGAAAATGGCGTAGTTTTATCATATGGCTAATATTTGGGAGTTATTTTACCTCCCACGTTTACTAAAATTTTGAAGTTTCGTAAACGTGGAGCCTGGCTCAAAAACACGACAGCCCGGCGGCTTGCAAGCCGCCGGGCTGTCGTGTTTGATGACAAAACCGCTTGGCAATCAGTCTTTTGGCGCTGGTTCCTCTTTTTTGCCAGCACCCAAAAAAACGACCTTTCGATACAGTTTTTTCACCTCGACGGTTTGCCCTTCAAACTTGAAACTCGACTCCAAACCCAGGCAGTCTTTGCTCAACCAGCCATCCGGGTTGTCGTTTTGGCGGTGAAAAATGGTGACGAAAGGCTTGTGCTGATGAATGTAAATGATGTAGCGCAGCGAGGGGCAAAGTTTGTAGGCAGGCAGTTTTTCGGTCATGTCGTAGTCCATCGTGCTATCGGAAAAGACCTCGAAAACGGCGAAGGGATTGAGGACGGATTTGAAGGTTTTCTCGCCCGATTTATGGCAAATAAATTCAGGCGGGGCATTCAAAATAGAAACGTCGGGTTTGTAGCCGTTGCCGGTGGCTTGCAGGTAAAACAACAGGTTGCCGCCATAGCCACTGAAAGGGTCTTCATCAGAAAAGAGGTCGCCGAATGTCCAGGCAATAGTGGCGCAAATTTGCTCGTGCGTAGCTGTCGGAAATTCCAGCAATACGATGTGCCCGTTTGAATATTCCATCTTGAAATCCGATTCGTCGGAAACTTCGAGATACTCTTCAAAAGTGGCAGGAATGCGGGCTTCTTCTTCGGAGAAAAGGCGTTCGAGCAGTGGAGAGGAGGTTGATTCGAGTGTCATGTGCTTTTATTTTTCAGAAAATAGAATCGAGATTTTAATGCAACAAAGGGTTGAGCAAGTTTCCCGTTTTTAAACGCTCCAGCATTTCGATTTCATTCAAAAACTTCCCCAAAAACTGCCGCTCCGCCACCCCAAACAAATGCAGCACCGGCGCAGTAGAAATCTTTGCCAGCGAAGCCAAACCTTGCCCAACGTTGGCGAAAAACAAAAAATACCGCTCCGCCTGCACGTCCCACGCCGCCAGAAAATGCCAGCCGCCTGCCGGGTTTTCCGGGTTCAGGATGAGCAGCATAAAATTGTAGGCTTCAAGCGCCACGTCGAAGCCGCCGGTTGGTTTGAAATAATGGGGGGAGAAAATCAGGCGAGCCGCTCCCCCGGCGGTTTGAATGGCTTGTTGCAAAACTGCGAGCCGCTCCCCTACCCTTTCCAGCATCCAGTCTTGCGGGGCAAGTTGTTCGAGCGGAAGCCATCGTTTTTCGAGGAAACGGTAAAACTGCAAGCCGCCGGGGCGCAGCTTGTAATTGAACATCGGCAAGTCTTTCGGCAAGAAACCAGGGTAAAAAAATTCTAATCCCTGCCGCTGCGCAAAGTCAATTTCCAGCAGCATTGTCCACAAACCGAGGCTGTATTTTGAAAAAGCAGGGTCGTAAGCAGCTTCCAGTGAGCCGAGGCTGCGCCGCCCCAAATCGAAGACGCTGAAAGCCACCAGCCGTCCCTCATAGCGGACGCTCACTTCCCAGGTGTTGAAATTTTCCGCAGGAAAACCAGCCATCAAATGTTTGTCGAGCGTGAAAACGCCGCTCCAGCGATGCACTTCCTGTTTGAATTTTTGCCAAAGCAAATCCTTCTCCTCTGTGAACTGGCAGGGTTGAATTTTCACCGAAAACGCTTGCTCGTTGCGGCGCATGAGTTTGCGCAGGCGTTGTTTCCAGGTAAAATTTTGCAGCGGGAGGCGCAGCATCACCGTCGAGCGCAAGGTGTTGTCCATGTTTTTGATGGCGAAGGTGGAGACGAGCGTGTTGTGGCGAAACCAGCCGTTTTCCAGCAGTTCATCGGTCTGCTCAGGCGTCAGCCGCTCGACGGGGAAGCGGGCGTAAAATGCCGGTGGGAAATTTTCTCGGTAGGGCGAATCCATGCGGGCAAAAGTAGGGTTGGCGGGCAGTTTCACGTTAAATTTCTCATCCTTGAGCCAACCTGTCAGGGTGTTTGTGGAAACCTTTCATCTTCACGGCGGGCAAGAAAGCTGTCTTTCCATAGCCTGTTTTTGAATGTTGTTCAACTGCCTCGTCCAAGTTGCCTTTGTCATCTTGAAAAGACCCGTCCCGTCCCAAGCAC
>CAZHLB010001109.1:0-2190 GCA_964533005.1 uncultured Saprospiraceae bacterium | reverse complement strand
GTTGAAAAATTTTCAATTTTTCAACTTCAACATCCAAATCGCACCTGTCAGCTTTTCGCTCGACTTCGGTTCTGGCTTTGCCAGTTTAGACTTCCGCCACTTCCAGGCTGGAAAGTGCAGTCAGCGCCGCCTCCTTGTTTTCCAGCATCAGGTGGTATTTGAAAAGATTCAGGATGGGCTTTTTCAGAATGCGACCAAGCTGCAAATCGCTGTTATTCAGGGCTTCCCTCAAAATTCCCTGAAAATAGAAGGCTATCGAGCCGACAAAATGCACCGGCAAGTTTTCGTGGTTTTCATACTTGCGAACGTGCCGCCGGAGGAACTCGTCAAAGCATCCCCGCACCAATTCCCGCACCCACGGGTCGTCTTGCCTGCCGGCAAAAAGGCGTGTGAAAGAGGCTAAATATGCCGCCGGAACGCCCCCGCCGTACACCTTGTCCAAAATATCCTTGCGACCATTCGGGCAAGCTTGCTCCATCACCGGGTGCAGGTGGGCGGGCATTTCCCGGTAGAAAAAAGTCTTGACCAGCTTCTTGCCGATTTGCGCCCCGCTGCCTTCGTCGCCGAGCAGGAAACCCAGATTGGTCACGTTGTCCACCTCTCTTTCCCCGTCGTAAAGCACTGAATTCGAGCCGGTTCCGAGGATGCAGGCGATGCCTTGCTGCCTTCCGCAAGTAGCTCTCGCCGCCGCCAGCAAGTCGTGGGAAACGTGAATTTCCGCTGCCGGAAAAATTTGGGAAAAGGCGCTTGCGACCACCGCCTTCCTGCCGGGGTCCCAGCAACCCGCACCATAATAATATATGGTGTAGGGTAAACTCAGGTCGAGCTTGCCCCGCAGCTCGGTTTTCAACAGGCTGGAAATGCGTTCCTGGCTGTCGTAGTTAGGATTGAAGCCGGTGGTGCTGGCATCCAACAAATTGTCGTCCCCGGTGAGAATTTTCCAATCGGCTTTGGTCGAGCCGCCGTCCACAATTGCAAGCATGGCGATATTTTTTAGGCGGTAAATGTAGTGTCTCTGCCACACGAAGGGTTTTTGGGCAGGGAAAAATTTGAGACAACCTCCAATTTTCCAATTCCCCGGTAGCACACCGTTCACGGTGTGCTACCGATGAGCCACAACTTGAATTTCCAAGCCTTGCCGAGCCAACCGGGTTTGTTGAAAATTTTAAACAAAAAGTTTTTAATCAAGACTACATTTAAAAACAAATCCGTTTACTTTTGTCCCATCACTCACTACTTCTCAAACAAAAAAATAGCATAACCATGATTGATTACCGGCTACATCATCGGCAATCAAAAACCAGCAGGATTTACTCGTTTGCCAATTGGGTTGGCAAGTATTGGTTTCAGGCAGTTGTCTCCATGTTCTTGATTCACCTGTACCTGAACCGGGACGTGCAGGTTTCGCTGAAACCGGCAGCAACAAATGCGAGCAGTTTCACTGCCCTGAAAGATGAAACCGCCGCCGCCAAACCGCCCGCCGACGACACGGAGGAACTGTCGTTCAACCCATTGTCGGCAGTGGCGGATGAAATTTTGGAGGACAAGCCCGCCAACTTGACGACCAAATGGAAGTCTTCCGATTTCAAAAACCTGAGTTTCGTTTTCGACCCGAAAATGGCGGAACGAAAAGGCGTGCCCGATGCCATCGTCAAGGAAAAAATGCAGGCGTGTCGCAGTTACGTCGAGCGTTTTGCCGCCACTGCGATGGCGGAAATGCAGCAATTTGGCATCCCCGCCAGCATTACCCTTGCGCAAGGTTTGCTCGAAACAGACGCAGGCGGCAGCCGCCTTGCCTCCGAATCGAACAACCATTTTGGCATCAAATGCCGTTCGAAATGCCTCGGCTGCACCTGCCGCAACTACTCGGACGACGACGTTTACGACATGTTCCGGGTCTTTGACTCCGCTTGGGAAAGTTTCCGGGAGCATTCGAAATTGCTCGCCATCCCTCGTTATCAACACTTGAAAAAATTGGGAACAACCGACTACGAAGGCTGGGCAGCCGGCTTGAAAAAGGCAGGCTATGCGACCGATAAAAACTACGACAAAAAGCTGGTGCAGATTATCGAGGAGCTTGATTTGGCGCAGTTCGACAGATAAAGAGAGAGGCGTTTTTTGAGAGATTTTTTTGCAAAAAAATGGGATGTTTCATTTGTCGGTTGACAAAGAGGTTCTCCTAAAAAAGTG
>CAZHLB010001108.1:0-2194 GCA_964533005.1 uncultured Saprospiraceae bacterium | reverse complement strand
ATTTCTGAAACGAAATGCGGGGTTTCAAAACCCCGCCGCTCGAAAGTTGAGGTCAGCTTGCTGATTTTTTCCGCCAGCACAAGGGCGTGTTTCTCCTTGCTTTCAAACGACCAGCCAGCGATGTGCGGCGACAGCACCACGTTTTCCGCTTCGAGCAAATATTGAAACGCAGGCGGCAACTGCTCGAAATCCAGCCGGAATTTGTTGAACGACACCTCTTCGTATTCCAAAACATCCAAAGCTGCACCTCTCACCTTGCCTGATTTCAAGTTTTTCACCAGGTCGTCCGTATTCAAAACCAAGCCCCTTGCCGTGTTGACGAGGAAGATGTTTTTGCTGAAATTTTGAAGAAAAGTATCGTTGACAAAGTAATGATTGTCAGGAGAGTAAGGAAAATGCAGGCTCAAAATATCGCACTCTTCCCAAAGCTGTTCGAGGCTGCTTTCCTGCGCAAAATCATCTCCGAAGCCCGTTTTGTATCGGTCGTAAGCCAGCGTTTTCACCTCGAAACCTTGCAGCCTGCGGGCAAATGCGCTGCCCATGTTTCCGTAGCCGAGGATGCCGACGGTTTTGCCTTTCAATTCCACGCCCCGGTTGGCTTCCCGAATCCATTGCCCTTGCCGGATTTGCCGGTCAGCCCGTCCGAGGTTGTTCATCAGGTTGAGCAGCAAGCCGATGGCATGCTCGCCGACCGTGTCCCGGCTGCCTTCGGGCGAGGCAATTACCTGAATGCCATTGCTTTCTGCAAACTCGACTTCGATATGCTCTAACCCGACGCCTTCCCTGGCAATGAATTTCAAATTTGAACCGCATTCGATAAAATGCCTGTCCAAAGCGAAGCGGCTGCGCAACACAAGTCCCTGAAAATCAGGCAGGATAGCAGCAATTTTTTCTTTCGGGCTGTCGAAATCGAAGATGCAGGTGAAGCCAAGCTCTGCCAGTTTTTGCGGCAGGAGCGGATGAGGCTGGTCGAGGAAAAGAATTTTACCGGGAAGCATTTTCATTTGAGCTTTTTGATGAAGCGCCAAATTTCAAAGTGGTGGGCGTAATTTTGTGTTCAACCTGAAAAAATCACCTTCCATGAGTTTCACCATCCTTTACATCACGCACCCCGACGAGCAGACTGCCAAAAAAATCACGAGCCACCTGCTCGAAAAAAAGCTGGTCGCCTGCGGCAACATTTTTCCCATCACCAGCGCTTTCTGGTGGAAAAATGAAATCCAGCACGAAGCCGAGTGGGTTTCCATCGTGAAAACAGCGACCGAATTGGGGCAGGTGGTGCAGGCGGAGGTGGAAAAAATTCATTCTTACGAAGTGCCCTGTATCATGCGTTTCGAGGTGAGCGCCAACGAGGCTTACGAGCGGTGGATACGAGAGTCGGTAGAACTAGGATTTTCGGGATAGCGAAGGATTTTTAGGATGGGAGTGCCTTCATCCTAAAAATCCTTCGCTATCCCGAATATCCTAGTTCAAAAATCTGAAAATGAAGCATTTAGCATTAATTCTCGCCCTTATTCTACCTGCATTTTTATTCTCCCAGGAAGTCGAAGAAAACCTCTCCGACCCCGGCTACGAATGGCGCATCCGCCAGGAAATCCTGTTCAATGTTTACATCCCAAAGGACGTGAACGAAGCCTTCGCCCAGTTGAACAAACTGATTGACGCCGATAGCAAAGCAACCTTCAAAGTCCAACCGGAGGACGAAGCCGCCAAAAAACTCTTTTTCAGCTTCGGCAGATGGATGACCTACAATTGGAGCCTGTACGAAGGCAGCCGCCTGAGCGTCCATCTGCAAAGTTTGGGCATTCACCATCCCGACGACATGGCTCGGTTTCTCATCATTTCCTACCATCGCAGCTTGAACCGGAAACCGCTGGAAATCAAGACGTTGATTCAACAATTCCAGGAAAAAGCGGAGTTGGAAAAACAGGAGCGGCTGAAAAAAGGAACCATCCTGAAAGAAGAAAAACGCAAAGTTGCCGCCCCTCCCGGCAAAGGAAACTGAGTATAAAACCCTTTGAAGAGAGCTGATTTTTTGAGGAAAAAATCATCTCTCCCCGCAGAACCCTTCTCCTGCCTGCCTCGCTCAAAAGCGCCGTTTATCAAAATTTATAGTTTTGCGCCCTCATTTCATGGGTGAGTTGATGGTTTGGTGAGTTGGTGATACGTCCCAACCCACCAAATCACCAAATCA
>CAZHLB010001107.1:0-2194 GCA_964533005.1 uncultured Saprospiraceae bacterium | reverse complement strand
AAGGCGACTTGGGGACTTAGTGCGACTCAAGGCGACTTAGGATACAGGCTCCTTTCGATGCGATGAGAACCTTCTTTTTCTTACTTTTTGTCCAATCCTATTGTCTTGAATTAATCTGCCAAACCACTCCCTTCGAACTGATTTACGGCGCAGACACGAGCAGCAACGAAGTCGGCGTAGCCAGCATCCAAATGCCTGGCGGCGAGATTTTTATGCTCGGCAACATCCTCTCCGACACCACCAACGCCTACGACGTTTTGCTGGTAAAAATGGACGCCGCCGGGCAACCGCTCTGGGCGAAATCCTTCGACAACGGCGACAGCGAGTTTGCCAATCATTTCATTTTCCAAAGCGGCAAATTCATCATCGTCGGCGAGAGCAATCAAATTGGAGGCTTCGACAAAAACGGCTTCGTGCTTCAGGTGGACGAGGCGGGCAACGAATTGGATTTTTCTCTTTTTGGCTCGCCGCTGAAAGGGGAGCAATATCAAAACGTCGTCGCAACCGATGCAGGCTACCTCATCACCGGCTTTGCCACCGGCGAAACCAATGCCGACAACGACGTGCTCGTCCGCCACGAAACAGGTCTGCTGTTGAACAGTTGGGAACGTACCTATGGCAGCGAAATCAACGAAGTTGGCATGGGCGCAGGGCAGTTAGCGAACGGCAATTTTATCATCAGCGGCGACAAGCAGGTGGAAGATGAAAAGTACAATCCTTTCGTCCTCGTGCTCGACGCCAATGGCGACGTTTTGCACGAAACAGTGCTCAAATCGGAATTCAACGGCGGCTGCAAAAACCTGCTGGTCAGCGAAAGCGGCGACACCTACGTGGTCGGTGAAATGGCGACGCCGAGCAGTGTGGCTTTCGATGTTTATTTAGCCAAGGTCAGCCCGGCGGCAGAGGTGCTTTGGACAAAATGGATTGCCAGTTCCGATGGGCCCGATGCCGGTTTCGACATTTGCCAAGTCAATAGCGGCAGCTTTTTCATCACGGGTTTCGGCTACAACGAGGCATCGGAAAGCACTGACATCGCAGCGATTTCGATTGACGAGGAAGGCAATGAAATTGACCGCTCCTGGTTCGGCGGCGACGGTCTCGACCTCGCTTACGACGTGAAACCGGCTCAAGGCGGTGGCTTCATTTTAACCGGAAAAACTTACCGGGGCGCTGACGTTCAAGCCATTGTCATTCATGATTTTTTGGAAATAGCTACGGTTGGAAATGAGGAGAAATGGGAAATTGAGAAATTGGAAATTGCGCCCAACCCGCTCGCAAAATCAGGCGTTGTTTGCTTGCCGGAAGGTTGGGAAAGCGGCGTCTGGCGCTTGGTTTCCGGCGGTGGAAAAATCGTCCGGCAGGGTGTCGTTTCAAATTGCCAAATTGAAATTCCCGCTGCCAATTTACCCGGCGGCACTTATTTTTTGAACCTCGAAAAACAGGGGCGACAAGCTGTTGGAAAACTTGTCGTTCCTTGAAATTCAAGCAATTAGCGCACACGTTTACGAAACTTTCAAAGTTTCGTAAACGTGAGGGAAAGCCATTTTTTCATGAAAAATCTTCTCATCATCCTCGCCTTTCTGCCCCTTGCGGCGCAGGCACAATACCTCACCGGCATCGCCACCCGCTACGACGACAGCTTCGTCGAATGGAATTTTTTCTCCGAAGACGAGGAGGAAGGCGAGCTAAAAATGCGCTGGCAACTCCAGGACGACTGGACGCAGTGGGACTACCGTTTCGAGGATGCCATCGGCAACATCGAAATGAAATGGCGGGACAACCCGAACGAGTGGGAACTGCGTGGCAACAACAAAATCGTCACCGCCCGAACGCTTTGGAACGGCGATTTCAAAGAGTGGCGCATCTCCAACAGCGATTTCAACCTGACCTTGCGCACCCGCTGGAATAATCAATTGGACGAGTGGGAATTGCGGGACGGCGACCACGGAACCTTCCGAATGCTCACCGCCTGGGAACGTGACCCCAGGGATTGGGTCATCGAGGATGGGCTGGACGAGGAGGTGAGTTTTGAGATGAAATTGATGCTGGTTTTTCTGGTGGTTTTTAATTCCTCGCCCAAGCAGTGAATTTGGTGATTTGGTGATTTGGTTATTTATTGGGGGGGCGGACGACCGCCCCCCCACAAAAAAACAAAAAAACAAAAAAACAAAAAAAAAAAAAAACGTAGACACCC
>CAZHLB010001106.1:0-2195 GCA_964533005.1 uncultured Saprospiraceae bacterium | reverse complement strand
GCAACTCACGGGCATAGTTTTCATCCGGCGCTTGTTTGCTGTTCAGGTAGCCGTTGAGATAGACCAGCATCATCGGGTCGAGGGTGACGATTTTGGTCAGTTCCTTGAAATTGCCGAGCGCATTCGCCCGCAGTTTTGCATTGTGGTTGTAGCAAAATTTGCCAAAAAACACCTGCTGCGTCTGCGTCGCAAAGTGGTTGTGCCAGAACAAAGTCATGCGCTCCCCGATGCTCGCCTCCTGGTTGAGCATCTTGTCGAGCCACCAGCCCCGGTAGCTTTCGATGCGGTAGCCTTCGGCGTCCACGTTGAAATCGGCATCCACCCAAGTCTCGCCCGGCGGCACGACCGGGTCAGTGAAATCCACGTTGTTGTAGTTGTTGACCGGGTGCGGCGGCGTGGGCGAGACGTTCAGGATGTGGTTCACCGCTTCGTCCATCGTCATGGTGAGCAGCACGTCCACGTCCGATTTTTTCAGCCCAAAACCGGTTCTGCGGAGCAGGTGAGCGACTTGCTCGTAACCCCAGGCGCCCGCGTAAGGCGTCAGCCCGCCGGTGAGTGTGAAGGTGGTCGCCGGTGGCGAAACAAGCGGCAATTCCTGCGAACCGGGGTCGAACAGGCGCTTGGCTTTGCCGAAGTGGGTTTGCTCCCGATAGCTATCGGGATGCTGCCGTGCCGGGGATTTGAATTGGTCGAAGAAAGACCTTCGAGATAGCGTTGAGACAGTCATGCGTATTGAGATTTGGTGAGATGGCGATTTGGTGGATGGAAAATCAGGGTGTGATTTTTTTGCGATTTGGAAGGGAAACGAGGGGAGGGAAAAAGACCCTACCAAGAGGCAGGACAAAGCGCCTAAATGGTAGATGGAACTTCAAGAAAGCCTTTGATTTTTTCAATCAATTCTTTCGTTTTGGCATTATCCAAATCGGCGAATTCTTTGATTACCAAGTTTTTGCTTAAGGTGGAAATTTTATGGCATCGAACCTCGCTGCGTTTAGGAAGTGGGTTGCTCAAGTCTTGATTTTCAAGCGGAAAGCTAAATTTGTCAAACCGGGATTGAGAAGTCACCGCTGCCACGATGATGTCTCCGATTGAGTTCAAAGATTGGTTAGAAATAATAATGGCAGGCCGCCGCTTCGATTTGGCAGGTTGGTCGGTGAAGGGAAAAGGCACAAGCACAATCGTTCCTTGTTTCATGGTTGGCGTTCGTTGTTGATTTAAACGTTGTTCCAGATTTCGTCCTCCTCGTTGTCCCAAACTTCCGCAAAGGAACTTTGAGACAGGTTCATTGCCAGTCTTGTCAATTCTTCATCTGAAAATTCCCACTCCTCCAATTTTGCTTCTTTCAAAGCTTTGAAATAGGCAATTACTCTTCGGAGAACTTGAATATCCTCGGTGGCGTCCACCAGGTGATGTAAACTCGTTTTTAATTCAATGGCATCCATTGGCTATTTATTGAAGTCAGGCTATGCGAATCCCTGTTCGCTTGATTTCATTCACAAAAGGATTCCCTTCCATGAAATCCGAAGTTTTGAAAGTGTGGAGTTCAATCAAAAAGTAAGGCTTCTGAATGGTGACATCAATGAATCGTTTGACATCCTCGAAACTAACGCCGGTGAAATCGTCCGCCACCAATGCAACATCAATATCAGACAATTCCCTTTGCTCTCCGCGAGCATACGAACCAAACAGGAATACCTGTCGAAGTGGAACGCCTTGCTTTTTTACATCCTTGGCGAACTGCTTTACCTTTTCAATTACAAGCTCTTTTCCAGGCAGTATTTCCTTGCTCATGTAGCAAAAGTACCCGCTTTCTTGAAAAACCCCCACCCGTCCCAACCGCAATTTTACCTTTGCCGCAAGCCAATTTGCTTCATGGAAAATATCCAATCCACCGGCGTCTGCCACGAACCAACTTTCCGCTCGCTGTTCCAGCAACAAGCCCGTCACCTGCGCAACTACCTGATTTACAAAGGCGCTCCGCTCGAACAAGCGGAAGACCTGATGCAGGAAGCCTTCCTCCGCCTGTGGCGGGAATGCGCCCGCGTGCCTGCCGAAAAAGCCAAAGGCTTCCTGTTCACCGTCGCCGGAAACTTGTTTTTGGACACCCGCAAGCGGGCGCAGGTAGAGTTGCGCTTCCTGAAAAAATCCAACCCGCCCGGAGAGTCGGAAAGCCCGCAATTCAGCCTCGAAACCAA
>CAZHLB010001105.1:0-2196 GCA_964533005.1 uncultured Saprospiraceae bacterium | reverse complement strand
TCAAAACCCCGCCGCTCGGAAACTGGAACTCATCGAAAGTGTCGAAGAAATCTGCATGACTAATTAGTTGGAATGGTAGGCTCCAAAAAAAAAAAAAGGGGAGGTGATTTTGAAAATCACCTCCCACCTCTGAAAAAATCTCCCTTCTCGTTAAGACACCAACCCCTGCTGAACAGCGAACTTGACCAGCTCCGTGCTCGAGTTGAAATCCAATTTTCGAAGGATGTTTTTGCGGTGCGTTTCGACGGTGTGCTTGCTGATGAACAGCGATTTGCCGATACGCTGGCTGCTCAAGCCCCGGCTGATTAGCACCAGCACTTCCTGTTCCCTGCGGGAAAGCCCCAGGCGTTTTTTGAAATCATCCTGGAACGAAACTGCCCCGACCTCGCCGATGCAATGGTCGCTGGCAGACGTGGCAGGCGAAATGACGTAAGTCTCGCCTCTCGAAATGGCGAAAACGGCTTCCGTCAGTTCCTCCGGCAAAGCGGATTTGTGCAGGTAGCCTTTGACGCCTTCGTTCAGCAGCGCCTTGACCAGGTCGGAAGAAAAATAACTCGAATACGCCAGGACTCGCACCCACGGAGCGTGGAGCTTGACCCAGGCGATGTTCTCGTAAAAATCCGAACCGGGCATGTTGAGGTCGAGCAGAAGGACAGTCGGGCAGGCTTTGGGAAGCAACCGGCTCATTTCGTTGCCGGAGCGAGCCGTGCCGACGATGCTGATTTCTGCTTGCTTGGAGAGCATGGCGGCGACGCCATAAGCTACAACTGGATGGTCATCAGCAATGAAGACCTTAACGTGGTAAGTGTTGTTCATGGGAAAAAACAGTTTAAGTTAAACAATCGAATTATGCGCATCGAGTGTCCTAAAAGTGCTTCCATTTCCAATAGCCGATAAGTGTGTGAGAAACCAGGCGACAAGGATTGCACCTGGAAAAGACGGAGGGTAGAATTTGTGCCCAAAAAAGGCGGGCTTAGACGTCATTTAAAATCGGCTTTCAGAAAAGTGCGGCAATTTATTTATTCCCTTGTAATTGCACAAATACGGAGGTTTTGCCATGAATGTTACGTTCCCACAGTGATTGGTGATTGGTGATTGGTGATTGGGCTGCCCCAATCACCAGTCACCAATCACCAATCACCCTCTAACCCTCTGATTTTTCATTCAAAACATAACCACAAAATCTATCAGAACTTATGCTTCGACCCATGTTGGAATTAGCAAACACGACCGAGCAACTGCAAGCTGAAATCATGAACCTGCGCCAGGAAAATCAAAGCCTGGCGGCGCAGCTTGCTTTTCACCGGAAAGTTTTTCGGGAAGTTCACCATGCCCTGGGCTTTGCCGGGGAGGTGAGCACTTCGCTGGAAAAAAACGAGCCGCTTCGCCAATTGCTGACCGAAAACGAGCGGTTGAAAAATCAAATGAAACTCTTCCGCCTCTCCGAGCGGGAGCGGGAAATCCTCAAATACATCGTCCTCGGCTTCACCTCGAAAGAAATCGCCACCCACCTGCGCATCAGCAAACTTACCGTTGACACGCACCGCAAGCACATCCAGCAAAAACTCGACGTGCCCAATACGGTGGAGTTGATAAAGCTGGCGATGCAGTTTGACTTGACTTGAATTCCTTGGAAACTCGCAGAGAGAAAAAAAATGCAATTTTTTTTCTCTCTAAAACACCACTCTCTACCGGGTTCTACCGCCATGTTGCTGAAAAAACTCACTGCCTTTTGCGAGTCCTTCTCCACGCCTCCTGCTCCTGAATTGCTGGAACTGGAGCGGGAAACCCACCTAAAAATGCTGGCTCCCCAAATGCTTTGCGGGCATTTGCAAGGGCAGTTTCTGACCATGCTCAGTAGCCTGATGCGACCTGTTGCCATTTTGGAAATCGGCACATTCACGGGCTACGCTTCCATTTGCCTGGCGAAAGGCTTGCCCGAAGGCGGCATTTTGCACACCATCGAAGTCAACCCGGAGTGCGCCTGGCTCTGCCAGAAATATTTCGAGAAGGCAGGTTTGCAGGAAAAAATCAGGCTGCACCTCGGCGACGCTCGTGAAATCGTGCCGGGTTTGGCGGAAAATTTTGACCTGGTTTACCTCGATGCGGGCAAGAACGACTACTTGTTTTTTTATGACCTCGTCTTTGAAAAAGTGAAATCCGGCGGCGTGATTCTCGCTGACAATGTGCTTTGGG
>CAZHLB010001104.1:0-2206 GCA_964533005.1 uncultured Saprospiraceae bacterium | reverse complement strand
CGAGCATCGTTGACCGCTACCTGGCTGCCGTCGCACCGCTCGGCGTGAAAAATGACGGCGGCGGCTTGGATTTTTTCTTCGGAGCCCACCTTTTCGAAAGTTTCAAACTTTCGGAAAGGTTTGTCCAACCTCCCGGCTTCGTCGCCTTTTCGATTGGCGCAGCACACCAAACCAAGCGCCTGCCCACCGAAAAAATCCTCGCCATCTGCCAAGGCATTTCGCAGCCCGTCGTGCTGCTCGGCGGCAAGCAAGAGGCTTCGGAAGGCGACCTCATCGCCCGCCAGGCAGGCGCTTACGTGTTAAATTTTTGCGGAAAACTAACCCTGACCGAATCCGCCGCCGTCTTGCGGAAAGCCTCGCTCGTCATTTCCCACGACACCGGCATGATGCACCTGGCGGCAGCTTTTCAGAAAAAAATCTTGTCCATCTGGGGCAGCACGGTGCCGGATTTTGGCATGTTTCCCTACTTCGGCGAGGCGGGGACGGGGAGCAACGAAGTGTTCGAGGTGGAAAATTTGCCTTGCCGACCCTGCTCCAAAATTGGCTTTGAAAAGTGTCCGAAGGGGCATTTTCGCTGCATGAAAGAAATAGATGTGGAGAAAATTTTGGCAGCGATTGCTAATTGTTGATTGTTAATTGCTGATTGTTGCTGCGCCACCAACAATCAGCAATTAACAATCAACAATTAGCAAGCAACCGTTTTCCGAAAATGTCACTCTCCGCACAAAATCGCCGGGCGTGGCATTCACCGACAAGGGTTTTCATTCTAACTTGCCACACCTTTTTTCCCAGGTTGTTTTTCCGTTTTACTTTCGGGCGCTCAACCATCACGAAATTTTTCATAAACCGTTGAATATGAGATTGACAAAGACAATTTTAGCCTCTCTCGCCCTCGTCGCCACACTCGGCAGCCTCAAAGGGCAAGACCTTCACAACACCTTGTTCTACATGAACCCGATTCACATCAACCCGGCGTTCACCGGCGCTTTCGAGGGCACGTACCGCATCGGCGGCATCTATCGTGACCAGTATCGCTCGGTCGTCAAAAATGCCTACTCGACCCCGACGATTTTCATTGATGCGCCGATTTTGATGCTTGGCAAACGGCATTGGTTAGGCGTCGGCGGCTTGCTTTTTCAAGACGTGGCGGGCACCGGCAAGATGAAAATCAGCGCCATGCAACTTTCGGGCGCACTGCATTTGGCTTTGGACAAAAAGAGCCAGAACGTCTTCACCATCGCCGCCCAATACGGCAAAGTGCAGCGCAGCATCAAAGACCCGAATGCCTTCATTTATGGCGATTATCTCGAACAGGTGCAAAGCAACATGACCAATCCGATGACGCAAGACCAGATTTTCGGTCAAGGCGGAACGACTGGTCAAGACCCGCAGAAATCTTTCACCGACATCAACGCCGGCTTGCTGTTCAAGTCCAAAGTGGACAAAAACACCAATTACAACATCGGCGTCTCGGTGCGGCACATCACCACGCCGACTTATGAATTTAAGGCACAAACGCCCGACCTGCCGATGCGCTTCACCGTGCATGGTCAGTTGAATACGCCGCTGACCGGCAAGTGGTCAATCTCGCCGGAGGTCTATTTCACCAGCCTCAGCCCCGCCCGCCAGTGGCAGTTGCACGGCTGGGCAGGTTACATGCTGAAACCGGAAAAAAACATCAAGCTCAATTTTGGCTTGGGCTACCGGGGCAGCGACTCCGGGCAAGTGCTTTTGGGCATGGATTACGGCGACGTCAAAGCTGCGTTGAGCTACGACGTGACTTTGTCAAAATTAAATGACGCCAACAACTACAAGGGCGGCTTCGAGTTGGCAGTTTATTACATCGGCAAGATTTACAAGAAGCCGACGGTGCCGCCGGTGATTTTGGGCCCGCACCTTTAAATTGTTTGACCAAAAACATACAGCCATGCAAGAAATCAATTGGCAAAATCACATCACCAGCCATCCGAACATCATGTTTGGCAAGCCTGTCGTCGCAGGGACAAGGATTCCGGTGGACTTGATTTTGGAGAAATTGGCGAAAGGAGAGACGATTCCTCAATTGCTCAAAGCCTATCCAAGATTGACGATGGAAGCCATCCAAGCTTGCTTGGTGTCGTCAACTTAGCGCCCACCCCCCACCCCTAAAGGGGAGCAGTGTCGTTCTTTGATTTGCAAGTGGTTACCATATTTCTACTTGCAAATC
>CAZHLB010001103.1:0-2207 GCA_964533005.1 uncultured Saprospiraceae bacterium | reverse complement strand
CGATTCTCGCATCGCCTCCTCTGCGGGAGTCTTTTTCGCGCCCGTAACAGGCATGACGAGCATGGTGACGCTGAAGTTCATCGAAAAGGGGGACGGGCAAACCAACACGCTGATGTTTTCCGAGAATCTCCAAGCGGGGGAATGGGACGTTCCCGCAGCGATTCACGACGTCGCTTTCGTCCTGAGAGTCGTCAATAACGATCTTCTCGACGCCAGCGGCAGCCCGCAGGCGGAAAATTTCAGGAAAGTCCTGAGCACTCTGGTCATGGACGTGCGGGTGGTTTTAATCAAAATGGCAGACCGCCTGCACAACATGCGCACCCTCGGCTCGATGCCTCGCCACAAGCAACTCAAAATCGCCGCCGAAACCAGCTATATCTACGCTCCGCTTGCCCACCGCCTCGGTTTGTACAACATCCGCTCGGAATTTCAAGACCTCTGCCTGCACATCACCGAGCCGGAAGTTTATGACGAAATTGTGCAGAAAGTCTTTGAAACTCAAGCTGTTCGTGCGGAGTACATCGAGGATTTTTTGAAACCAATTCATGAGCGGCTGGCGGCGGCAGGGCTGAAATTCCGAGCTTTCGGCAGGGTGAAATCGGTCTCTTCCATCTACAATAAAATCAAGTCGAAAAGCACGCCCTTCGAGGAAATCTACGACCTGTTCGCCGTGCGGGTGGTCGTGGACGTGCCGAAAATCCAGGAAAAACCTGCCTGCTGGACGGCTTACTCCATCGTAACCGACATTTATACAGCTATTCCGCAGCGCCTGAAAGACTGGGTCACCGTGCCCAAATCGAACGCTTACGAGAGCCTGCACACGACCGTCATTGGGCCCGGCGGGCGCTACGTCGAGGTGCAAATTCGCAGCGAGCGGATGGATGAAATTGCCGAGCGGGGCTTTGCTGCGCACTGGAAATACAAGGGCATTTCCAGCCAGCCGGACGTTTATGACCGCTGGCTCGACCAAGTGCGGGAGTTGATGGAAAACCCAAATTCGGACGCCCTCGAGTTCATCAGCGATTTCAAAAACAACCTCTACGCCGAAGAAATCTACGTCGTCACCCCACGCGGCGACATGCTCAATTTGCCGAAAGGCGCAACCGCCCTCGACTTCGCCTTTTTCATCCACACCGACGTCGGCTACCATTGCAAAGCGGTGAAAGTGAACAACCGCATCGTGCCGATGGGCTACAAACTGAACATGGGCGACCAAGTGGAAGTCGTCACCGACCGCAGCCAAAAGCCCAATGAAGGCTGGCTAAAAATCGTCGTGACCGGAAAAGCCCGCGCCAAAATCCGCAATGCCATGAAGGAGGAGCGGCGCAAGGCGGGCGAGACGGGCAAGGAGGCTTTGGAGCGGAAACTCAACAACCTCAAAGTTGCCAGCTTCGAGCAAGGCGTCGAAACGCTGGTGAAATATTACGACTTCAAGTCGCACGTGGATTTGTTTTTCGCCATTGCCTCCGGCGAGTTGAGCGTGCTCGATGCGCTGAAAAACTTCGAGGTGAAGGAGCAAAAACTGGTGGAAATTCAAGGTACGCCCGTTGCTGCACCTGCCACTGAAAAAAAGCCTGAAGCGCCGCACGTCCGCCAGCGCATTTCACCAAAAACCAAAATTCTCGTCAACGGCGAACCCGCCGACCTGTACCACTACAAATTGGCAACCTGCTGCAACCCGGTGCAAGGCGACGAAATTTTTGCCTTCCTCACCTCGAAGGAAGGCTTGAAAATCCACCGCTCCAACTGCTCCAACGCCACCAACCTGCTGGCGAAATATGGCTACCGGGTGATGAAAGCCGAGTGGGTCGTCAGCACCGACAGCACCTTCGTCACCGACCTGAAAATCACCGGTGTGGACGAAGGCGTCGGCGTCATCGAGCGGCTGACGAACAAGCTTTCCAGCGAACTGGGTTTGAACATCCGAGCCTTCCACATCGAGGGCGGCGACGAAGGATATTACGAAGGGAAAATCAGCTTGCTCGTTCACAACAAAGATCAGATTAACCTGGCAATCAGGGCTTTGCAGAAGCTGGATTTTGTTTCGACGGTGACGAGAATGGAATAAACGATACATGAATTGTAGCGGCGGGGTTCAGCCCGCCACTACAATTCAGACTTTGACACGCACTTTTTAAAACTTATAGGTCTATGACAATTCTTGTGGGACGCGAGGAGGATGGGAACGCGGATGACGCGGATTGGGC
>CAZHLB010001102.1:0-2208 GCA_964533005.1 uncultured Saprospiraceae bacterium | reverse complement strand
TCACAACCCGCACGACAAGCTTTTCAAATTCCTCTGCAAGCAACCTTCCCTCGTGCAAGAAGTGCTGGAAGCCAAAGCGCCGAAAAAGATGCTTGCGTTGCTCGACCTTTCTACTTTACAAATCACCGACGCCAGTTTTGTGGACGCCCATTTGGAAGAAGATTTTGCCGATGTGGTGCTCCTCTGCCAGACGAAAACCAAGCAGCCAGTGATGATTCCATTCATTTTGGAGCACAAATCTTCGTTGCCAGCTTATCCGCCTTTCCAGGTCATGCACTACCAGGACAGAGTTTGGCTGGTGCAAGTGAGTACGCCCAAAGTGAAGCCGACGCCGGTGGTACCGGTCTTGTTTTTTCACGGCAAGGAGAAGTGGAAAGTGAAGCCGTGGGAAAAATTCTTGAAAGGTTATGGCAGGGCTTTCCGGCGCTACACGCCGTTTGGCGGCTACATTTTGATTGACCTTTCGGAAATGACGGACGAGGAAATCGAGCGATTCCGTTCCGGGTTCTTGAAGGTAGCCTTGTTGTGCATGAAGCACCGGATGGAGCGGGAATACTTGTTGGATAAATTGGACGACATCTTTAATTTTGTCGAAGCGGACGACGTGGATAAAGAAACTCGCGGACGCAATTTGATAACCATTCTGAACTATCTCCGCAGCGTGAAAGCCATCCCAACGGAGGTAGTGAAGGAAAAAATTCAACCAATGATTAAGGAAACGTTTGATGAACTGAAGGAACTGCTTGAAGATATCAGGCGGGAAGAAATTGAAGAAATAAAGCAAGAAGCCAGGCAAACAGCTATGCAAGAAGGCAGGCAAGAAGGCAGGCAAGAAGGCAGGCAAGAAGGCATGACCTTAGAAGCAGAAAACATCATTCGTTCCCTCATTCAACACATGCCCAATGCCGACGACGATACAATTGCCAACCTTACTTCCAAACCTGTCGAACTGGTCAGGCAAGTGCGCAAACAGATGCAACAGCCAAATGGCAATGGGAAGAATGGCAAAGGTTGAGACCGCTTCGCCGTAAGCTATTTTCAAAAAAAGAGAGCGGGTTGACGTGCTGCACGTCAACCCGCTCTCTTTTTTTGAAAGTGCGTCCATGGCTCATTTTTTCACTTCGACTTCGGGGCCCGAAGCATTGATAACCACCTGCGGCGTCACTGTCCCGGAACTTGCCACTGCATTGCCGGAGCTTCGAATCGTGATGATTTTCTTCAAAATATCGAACCAGAAAGGCGCTCCCAGCGAGATGGCAAGCGCCGTGACCAGCCAGCCCGCCAGCCGGGAAAGCCAGACCCGCCAATCATAAACCATGAAGTCTGCTTGCCGCCAGCCCAAGCCAAGGATGTTGCTCACTTTCGAGAAATCATCGCTCTTGAGCATTTTATTGATTTCCTCCCTGATTTGTGTGCCGCTCAGGTTCGAGCCGGGTGTGCCCGGCGTAGGGAGGTTTTGGTTTTGCTGGACGTAAATCTCCGCCAGCGAGGTCAGTTGCCGCCGGGCAACGCTGTTGGTAGTCAGGTGGTTGTAAATTTTAAAGGCATCAGCATTCAGCCCCACTGCAATGCCCAAGCCGACCAGCAGCGTGACCACTTGCAGGTGGCGTTTGTACCAGCCACTCGCCTGGTTCATCACGTCGTCGAACCAGCTTTGCAGGCGCAACTTGTAGGTTGCCACTTCCTGGTGCCCTTCGTCCCGAAGTTGTTCCAGCACCTGCCGCAATTGGCTTTCCGGCGGCAAACCGGCGATGAAATCTTCCACCCCCGTCACTGCTTTGTCCTTGTTTTTCAACACGTTGGAAAGAATGGAAGTGAAATTGGCAGAGCTTAAATAGGCGGGCGCCGTCGAGACCCGGAGCGGCACTTTGTCTGCCAGGAACTGCCGGTAGAGCGGGTTCTTTTTGAATTTTTCAAAGATGGTTGGGTCGTCCTTGAATTCGAGCAGGCGCTTCAAGCCTTCTTCCAGGTAGAACCCCCGCCAGCCCCGCCAGGCAGCGATGAGTTCGTTGAGCGTGGTTCCGAGCAAACTCAGGAGTAGGAACGTGAAAACCAATCCGACGATGACTTCGATGAACTGCATAGCTGGAATTTTTGGGGCAAGGTAGGAACGCCCGGAAAATTTGAGCGGGCGTATTTGATTACATGATTGCCGATTACATGATTACATGATTGTTGATGGAATGGAGGATGGTCGGGATGGGCGAT
>CAZHLB010001101.1:0-2218 GCA_964533005.1 uncultured Saprospiraceae bacterium | reverse complement strand
CTCACGATAATCGAAGCAGCGCCCGGCACGAGCGGCTGCGATTTTTTATGCAGGTAACCCGCCAGCAGCGGCGATTTTGAGTAGACGAGCGGCATGGCGTAGGCGCTTTGCGCAGGCTCTAGAAAGTCGTTGTTGTCTTTGAAAACGGGCAGTTTTTCACGGCGGAAGCCGTAGGCGAGCGGGTGCGTCAAATCCAATTCCGCTTCGAAAATTGCACCGGGCAAGTTCAGTGCAGCCTGGTCTTCCGAAGCGCCTGCGTAGGGTCGGCGGGCGGCGGCGGGTGGGTCTTCTTTTGGTTTTTTGAGTTCCACGTTTGCGATTTGCTTTTCCGCCAGCCATTTGACTGCGCTGCCAAAGGCGATGAGCGTGTTGCCATTGCTGACCCATGTTTTCAGCACTTCGGGGTTGAGGCTGCCGTAGCTGCCGTCCGCCAAAATCAGCACGTTGAACCTTGCCAGATTTGCGAGGCTTAGGCTGCCCACCTCGATTTTCACCACCGGCATTTCGTAGCGGGTATCGAGCAAGTGCCAGATTTCACCGGCATCGTTCGAGTTGACGCCTTCTCCGACGGCAAGGGCGACAGTGGGTTGGCGCAAGGGTTCCATGTTGCCGCTGCCCAAATCAATGCCGTCGGGTGTTAAGCCGGTAGCGATGCCGTAGATTTTGACGCCACCTTTTTCAGCGGATTCTTTCAAAATGGCAAAAAGCTCCTGCCCTGATTTCGGCTGGTTTTGGGTGGAAATTAGCACTGTGCCGTAGGTAAATTCTTTCCTGCCTTTAGCCGTCTGCGCCGTAAACGGTTGCGAAGCGACTTTGACCAAAAGCTTGTTTTTCAACAAGTTGAACAAAGCGGACGGGGCAAAATATTCGTCCCACTCGAAGGCGAAAGCGTAGTCCGAGGCGCTGCCAATCACTTGCCCGACGGGCAATTTCACCTCGCCAACCTCCCTGCCGAGCAGGTCTTTCGAGAAAGATTTTCCCACCGCTTCGTATTCTAAGTTGAAAGCCATTGGCATCGTCCAGGCGCTGATGTCGTAAAAAATGCTGTCGGTGAACGAGGTTTCCTTTTGAAAAATGCCGAGGATGAGCTTGTGCTGCGGCTGGTCGAGCGGCACGAGGAAAGCATTTTCCGGCTCGAATTGCTTGCCTGCAAGCGACAGGTTTTTCGCCAACTCAAAAACCCGGATGTCGTGCCGGCGCAGCATTTCCACGAATTTGAAAAGCCTCGCCCGGTCAAATTTTTCACCCACGACGAAAGCCCGCCGCTCGTCCTGCCGCCCTTCTTCGAGGTTGTTTTTGAAAAAATCCCGCTGATATTCAAGCAGTTCCGTGCGCATGGCGACTGCCGCTTGCTGCGTCGAGAGGGCGGTGTGCACCTGGTTTCGGATAGTAAAAGCGAAGGAAAGCTGCCCGTTTTCCGAGTTCTGCAAATGCCCCCGGCTGCTCGCCTGCTCGAAAAGAATACCCACGCAGCCGTTGGCGTCGGGGAAGGTCGAGCCTTTGCCGTAGTAAAAATCATCGTAGCCCTCTTCCGTGTAATAAAGCGAGCCGATGGCGTCGAGGGCTTTGGCGTGGAATGCGCCGATTTTGGCGGTCAGTTCCTGATTTCGCTTCGGCGTCAATGGATTGACCCGGCTTTGGACGCCCGGCATGAAAAAGAAAGTTGCGCCGGTGCCCATTTCGTGGTGGTCGGTCAGGATGTTCGGTTTCCAGTCATGAAAAAGGCGGATGCGACCGGTGCTTTCGGGCTGCTGACCAGGCAGCCAATCCCGATTCAGGTCGAACCAATAATGATTGGTGCGCCCACGGGGCCAAGCTTCGTTGTACTCCCGGTCGGCGTTGTCAGCGGTGAGGTTTCGGTTTTTGTGCGTGTTGACCCAGGAGGCGAAGCGGTTGAAACCGTCTGGATTAAAACACGGGTCGAAAATGATAACCGCCTCGTCCAGCAGCCTTTCTACCTCGGCATTTTTGGCGGCAGCGAGCCAATAGGCGACGAGCAAAGCGCCATTCGCCCCGCTCGGTTCGTTGCCGTGAATGCTGAAACCCTGGTAAATCACGACTGGCATTTTCGACACGTCGAGGCTTGCGGAAGCAGCCGGGTCGGTCAGCGCAAGGTGCTGGCTTTGAATGGCTTGCAGATTGTCGTGGTTCTTTTTTGAAGTGACGACGAGGTGAATCAGCGGGCGGTTTTCGTGGCCGAGCGCATCTCGAACGCGGC
>CAZHLB010001100.1:0-2219 GCA_964533005.1 uncultured Saprospiraceae bacterium | reverse complement strand
GGTTGGGACGTCTGACGTCCCAACCACCAAATCACCAACTCTCCAAATCACCAACTAATTAGGGAGTCCTTGAAAACAAAGGTTTCGAGGACGCTATCACCTCACAATTTTTTCATTCAATGGCAAAAGTTCCGAAGAAAAGAAAAGCGGTTGACAAGAAAGTGGATGCCGCCAAATTGTACACCCTGCCGGAAGCTATGGCGCTCGTCAAAGACGTGAACACCGCCAAATTCGACGCTTCCGTGGACTTGCACGTCCGCCTGGGAGTTGACCCCCGCAAAGCCGACCAGGCTCTCCGGGGCACTGCCAACCTGCCCCATGGCACTGGTAAATCCAAACGAGTGCTCGTTTTCTGCACACCCGACAAAGAAGCTGAAGCCAAAAATGCAGGCGCCGACCACGTCGGTCTGGACGAATTGATTACCAAAATTCAAGGCGGCTGGACGGACTTCGACGTTGCAATTGCCACCCCGACGGTTATGGCGATGGTAGGTAAAGTCGCCCGTATCCTGGGACCTCGTGGCTTGATGCCCAACCCAAAAACGGGCACTGTAACGATGGACATTGCGACGGCTGTCAACGAAGTGAAAGGTGGCAAAGTCGCCTTCCGGGTGGACAAATACGGCATCATTCACTCCTCGGTCGGCAGGGTATCCTTCGCACCGGAGAAGCTGATTGACAACGCCATGGAATTGCTGCACACGCTTCAAAAGCTGAAGCCCAGCAGCGCCAAAGGCACATACATGCGGACTATCACGGTGGCAAGCACCATGAGCCCAGGCATTAAAGTGGACGCAAAAGTTATTCGCTAATTAGTAGTGATTTGGTGATTTGGTGATTTGGTGGCACGTCCCACCGCACCAAATCACCAAACCACCAAATCACAATACAAAATGACTCGGGAAGAAAAGACAGCGGTTATCGAGGAGTTGAAGGAGAAGATTGCCAATTCGCCCTTTTTCTACGTGGCGGATTCCTCGGCGATGACCGTTGCACAAGTCAATAAATTGCGCAGGTTGCTGTACGAAAAAGGCATCGAAATGCGGGTGGTGAAAAACACCCTGGCTCGCAAAGCGATGGAAGATGCGCCTGCCGAAAAAAATTACTCGGAACTCTTCGAGGCGCTGCATGGCCCGACGGCTTTGATTTTTACCGAAGTCGCCAGCGCACCGGCAAAGCTCATCAAAGAATTTCGCAAGGACGACGGCAAGAAACCGGCGGTGAAAGCCGCCTACATTGATGCCGCCGTCTATCTCGGCGACGACCAACTCAATGCGCTCACCAAGCTGAAATCCAAGGAAGACCTCCTTGGCGAATTGCTCGGCTTGCTGAACTCGCCGATGAGCAACCTGCTTTCGTCCCTCGGTTCCGGTGGGCAAAATGTCATGGGCTTGCTCAAGGCGCTCGAAGAAAGGTAAATGGTTGAATAGCTGAATGGTTAAATGGCTGTTTGCAAACAGCCATTTAACCATTCAGCCATTTAACCATTCAACAGTTTTGGCTTCCAAGACAAACGCACATAGTTTTCAACTTAAAAAAATTATCAAAATGGCAGATTTGAAAGCATTGGCTGAACAATTGGTCAACCTCACCATCAAAGAGGTGACTGAATTGACAGGCATCATGGAAAGTGATTATGGCATTAAGCCTGCGGCTGCGGCTGTGGCAGTGGCTGCTCCGGCTGAGGGCGGCAGCGCAGCTCCGAAAGCGGTTGAAAAGACAGAATTCGATGTGGTTCTGCTTTCCGCTGGCGCTCAAAAATTGCAGGTGGTGAAAGTGGTGAAAGACACCCTCGGTCTCGGCTTGGTCGAGGCAAAGCAGTTGGTGGATGCTGCTCCGGGCCCGGTGAAGCAAGGCGTTTCCAAGGACGAAGCTGAGAAAATCAAGGCTACGTTGGAAGCTGCCGGCGCCCAGGTGGAACTGAAGTAATTCGGCTCCCTGCACTACTCATCGAGACGACTGGAGACAGTAATTCACTAAACTTTTGCGATGCGGATTTTTCACGTCTTCATTCCATAGCACACGACTCAGGAGGCTTAGCTGGATGGTTTCATTCGGCTAAGCCTTACGTCGTTTTTGAAGGGAGCGTTGTCACGTTGGAGGGTTCGCCGTAGAAAATGCTTGCTGGTGGTAGATTTTCCCGGCAAAAATTTCGCAAGAATTTTTTTCTGGAAAATGATTGTAGCCCAAAGCTGACAGGTGGGTTTTGGATTGTGCCG
>CAZHLB010001099.1:0-2220 GCA_964533005.1 uncultured Saprospiraceae bacterium | reverse complement strand
ATAAATCATGAGGTCGCTCAATGTTAGGACTCTTCATCTGGCTTTAGCGCTTTCGCTAAGGGCCCGCCCAATAATTACTTCACAGTTTGTTTGGCCGAATTGTGTAGTTCCATTGGGGCAAAATTTCTTGTGGCTTTAGGTTTAGTCCGGCTATTTGTTGATCTGTAATTTTTATTCCTTTTTGGAAAATACCTCGTTCAAGGTGAGCCGACACACTCAGGCCAGTCTTGGTTTTGGTTGTTCGAATATATTTCAGCGCGACTTCAGCACTTTCCAACGGAGTTCCCGCCCAGTTTTTACTGATCTCACTGAAGAGCCGATGCTCAATCGGATTCCATTTTGAAGCGCCTGGCGGATAATGACTCACCGAAACTGTGAGTCCATGGAGATTGCAGAGATTTCTCTGAAGTTCGAATTTCCAGAGGCGTGATCGATAGCTATTGCTACCGCCGGCATCAGCTAAGATCAAAAGCTTCTTTGCACCTCGATATTGTTTTCGCCCCTCCGACAACCACCACTTTTCAATGGAGGCGACGGCAAACTCAGCAGTGTCGTAACTATTTCCAAGAACAACGCAGCCTCTGTTTGAGAGGCAATCGTAGATACCGTAAGGCACGCCCTTCCCATCTGATTCAGACTTAAAGTCATGATCGTTTACTGCACGTGCCGTTTGTCTCCAGGTTTGGCCTGGATTTTTAAAATTACCAATGAGCTCCTTTTTCTTGGTATCAACACTGATGACTGGATTGCCCCGAGCCGCGAACTTTTTGCGGTTATCCCCGAGAACTGTAAACTGTTGATTGCGAGTAGCCCGAGTTGTCTTTGTGCCCTTTGAGAGTTTTTTGTGATTGACCTTCAGAGAGAAGTCCAACTTCTTCAGCAATCTTCCAACCGTATTGCGACTGACGTTGACTCCAATTGTTCTCAACTGTTCAGATATTTTTTTTGTAGTTCGACGAGTCCATTTCACACCACTCATCGGATCACCAGCAGTTTCGTCCTCCATTAGCTTTTTGATTTCATCGATGATTTGCGGTGTTTTTTTTCCACCACAGGTCTTCCCGCGCCCTCGCTTCGAACTCTATCGAGAAGTACCTCTTGATTTAGTATTTGCTTTCTTCCATTGGAAACCGTGTGAACATCCATTCCCAAAAGATCAGCGACTTTTTGATCGCCCCCATGCCCTAACTTCATCGACTCAAGGCCAGCATAGAGCCGTTTTTGCTGTTCATTGAGCAAACAAAAAAACAGTATAATGCCAGCCTTCAGTTCATCGGCAATCATCTCTTGCCCAAACGCTCGCAAACCATCTTCCCGATTGATGCCCTCCCGGATAGAAATCTGCTGTTTGCGAACCACCGAATCCACGGAGCAATACAAATAAAGCCCAGACACCTTTTCTCTGACGACTGCTTTCCTCTCAAGCAAAGTCAGCAAGGGTTGGTTGACGACCACGTGCAAAGCACTTTCCAGTTCTTCAGCATAATGTCCCGCAGTCGAACGATTTACAAAGCTCACAATCGTATCCAATAAATTTCCATACTTTGAAAACCATACTGATTGATGCGACCAAAGGCCCTGTTCATTGAACTGAGCAACGCCATCGAGAGTGTAGTACTTGCCTCGGTGAGAATAACTTGCTCGGTACCGCTGCTCCTTTAGTTTTCGAAATACGGTAACGGCGACCTCGGTTCCAAGGACTAGTTTCAATTCAGCCAGGGTGGCAATTTTGGTTCGCTTGAAGAACTTTTTTAGGTCATTGGAGTCAATTCGTGCTGTTTTCATAATGTTATAATTATATTTATTATTTGCAATAAAGATATAACTATAACATATTAAAAATGAGAAAATATGCTTGCCTGAGTCAAACAAGCTCGGCTTTGATACTGGATTTGACGTTGAAGTGAAAATTGTGGCTTGGAAATCAGTTCGATGGAATTTGACTAAGTTACACGTGAATCTGTGAAGTAATTATTGGGCGGGCCCTAAGACAAAGAAGGCAGCCAAAAATAAAATCACGTCTCGTCTTGCCAATTTTGACATTAGAAATTTTGAAATTAGAAAAATAAACATAATCAGAAACCCCTACACCATTCAAGCGCCAGGGCGAACCCCAGCAATATTTAAGTTACAATCAAACCAAACCAAATTGTTCAGTTTGAAAATTTTGAATCGTCAATAATACCAAGTCTGTAAAGCGAAACGTTGTCAGGCCAGGTG
>CAZHLB010001098.1:0-2220 GCA_964533005.1 uncultured Saprospiraceae bacterium | reverse complement strand
CAACGTCGAAGGCGTGATGAACTCAAAAATGCTCATCCATGCCTTTTGGGACAGCACCGGCAATTTTCTCATGGATAAACTGCACGTCTGGGCAGGCATGGGCATGATGAACGGGGCGCTGAAAAACTTCAAGATGCTGGAGCAACTGTCCACTTTCGCCAAAATGTCCGACCTGCGGGACGTGCGTTTTGTCAACCTGCAAAACTGGCTGGAAATCAAGGACTCGACATTTTACCTGCCAGTCATGTTCATCCAAAACAACGCCATGAACATGACCCTTTGCGGCGAGCAAACCTTCGACGAGCGCATTGATTACAGCATCAAAGTCAACGCCGGTCAAGTGCTGTCGAGCAAATTCAAAAAGCAAAATCCCAATCTCGACCCCATCCCGGCGAAGGGTCACGGCTTTTTTAACCTCTATTTCAACACGCACGGCACGCTCGACGATTTCAAATTCGGCACGAACAAGAAGAAGGTGAAAGACCAGTTCAAGCGCAGCGAGCGGCAGAAGCAGGAAATCCGGGTGGCGCTAATTCGGGCATTCGGCAGCGACTTGAAATTGTTGCAGGAGCCTGAAAAATGGGAGGATGCGGGGGAGCCGTCGGCGTCGGTCGGGGAGGAGGATGTTGAGTATATCGAAGGGTTTTAGGGGAGATTTACGTTTGAGAATTTGGAGACTAACTGTTTGACTTTCAGTCTTGTAGAGGGGATTAAATGATTGATGATTAAATGATTACATGATTGTTGATGTCAAGGCAGATGGCAAGATGGGCGATGTGGCAGCTACATCGCCCATCTTGCCATCTGCCTTGACATCAACAATCATGTAATCATTTAATCATCAATCATTTAATCAGTGTTGTGCGCCTCAAACTCACTTCAAGTTGCTCGAATTCACCTGAAAAAAATCATCGAAAAAACCTCCCCCCTGCTAAAATTTTCCCGCTCCGCAGGCAATTCCAAAAACGCATCCGCCTCCACCAAATTCGCCAGGTCGCCGGAGCCGCCGCCCGCCACGGGTTTTGCCCAAACCATTCCATCCAATCCGTAGCTGATTTTTACCTGGAGAAAATAAGTCAGGTTGGGTTTGAAAGAAAAATCCTCCGACAGCGCAGCGCACCGCTCCTCGAAAGGCGGCAGCCCCAAACTTGCTCGCAGCCAGGGCTGAAAATAGCGGTGCAAGCACATAAACGTAGAAACCGGGTTGCCGGGAAAAGCAAAAACCACCGCTCCATTTTCCTGCCTGCCAAACCAAAACGGCTTGCCCGGTCGCTGCGAAACTTTGTGAAAAAGCTTTTTCACGCTCAATTTTTCCAATGCCATCGGCACAAAATCAAACTTGCCTTCCGAGACGCCGCCGCTCAAAATCAGGGCATCGCATCGTTGCAAACATTCCTGCAAAACGGTCTCAATTTCCACCGGGTCATCTGCGAGGTGCAACATTTCAGCTTCGATGCCCCAATTTGCAACTGCCGCTGCCAATGCGTGAGCATTCGACTTGCGAATTTGGTGCGGCAACGGCGTCGCTTCCACGTCCACCAATTCATCGCCGGTGGAAAGGATGGCAACTTTGGGCAGGCGGGCAACCTTCAAACTGCTTTTGCCGACCGTTGCGGCTACGCCAATTTCTGCCGGGGAAATTTTTCCGCCTGCTTGCACGATGATTTCTCCCTGCCTCCGGTCGGCGCCTTGCCGGTGGATGTTTTGACCTCGATGGACGGCTTCAATTAAAATAGTTGCTTGTTTATCAATGATTTCCAAGTCTTCGTAGCGCACGACGGCGTCCGTGTTTTTTGGCAAAACAGCGCCGGTCATCACTTCTAAGCAAGCGGCGGCGGCGGAAAGTGTCAGTTGCGGCGCACCGGCAGCTTGCTGATTTTCAATGAGAAAAATGCGCTGCCCCTGCTGAAAACTATCGAATGAAACAGCGATGCCGTCCATCGTGACCCGGTCAAAAGGGGGGAAATCCCGGTCAGCGAAGAGGTTTTCACGAAGGATTCGACCTGTCGCATGGGCAAGCGGCACGACTTCTTCGCCAAAATTAGTGGTGTTTTGCAGGATGAATTGGGTGGCTTGCTGAACTGAAATCATTTTCAAAAAGATGTTTTTGCCACGAATTGTACGGATTTTCAAGAATGTCGTGGCTCATGTAGCGTCTGAATGAAACACCTGTCTGCAAGCCTGCAAGTCGCTTTGTCATTCTCGTAGAGAACCTCCACG
>CAZHLB010001097.1:0-2221 GCA_964533005.1 uncultured Saprospiraceae bacterium | reverse complement strand
TCCCCTTTAGGGGTGGGGGGTGTGGGCGAAGTTGTTCCGCCGTGAAATCAAAACAAACTCTACAACTTCACGTCGCAATAAACTGACGCTCAAGCATTTTTCGCAACCAAACCTGCCCGATGCCGATGGTCAAAACCACTCCAAAAGCCGAAGCGAAAGCTGCCCCGCCCGCCCCAAAAATGGGAATGAGCGCCAAGCAAAGCGTCAAATGAATGCCAAAACTAACGAGCAGCATCCTGAAATTGAGATGCGGCATCCCGCCTGCATCGAGCAACATTCCGAATGCCCTGCCCCAGGGTTTTGCCAGCGCCGCCAATGCCAAAATTCGCACGAGCGGAGCGGCATCAGCGTATGCTTTTCCCGCCAGCCATTCCACCGCCCAGGGCGCACCAGCCAGCATCAACAAGGCAAGCGGCGCTTGCACTTTGAGCAAACCCCACACCGCATTTTTGAAAATGTCGGCGGGCGATTCCTGCCGGGCAAAGGCGGCGGCAGCTTTTGGATATTGCGCCAGCGAAAAGCTGTTGAGTGGCAAATCGAGCAAGGAATTCAAGCGGGTGGCAACGTTGTAAACCGCCACCGAAGCGGGCGGCAAAAATGCGCCGATGAGCAACAAATCGAGGCGCTGGAAAAGCAACGAGAAAAAATTCGTGCCCGCCGAGTGCCGCCCGAAGCGCCAGAGTTGGCGGAAACAGGCGGCGTCCCATTTGCCGAAAGTGAAGTTGTCTTGCGGTGGAGCAACCTTTCCGAAAGTTTCAAACTTTCGGAAAGGTGTCTCTTGCCAAAGAACCCAACCTTGTTTTTTGAAAAATACAATGGTTGCAAACAGTGCAATCGTTATTGCAACCGCCTGAAAAACAAGCAACTGGTTTAAATTCAAGGGCAAGTTTTTCCAAAATGACAAGGCGACGAGGACAAATTGCACCCCGCCGTTCAGCACGTTGGCAAGCAAAATCCCCCGAAAATCCTGCCGGGCGATTTGCATCGCTTCACCAAAACGCAACAGGCTTTGCAGCAAAAAAACCAAGCCTCCCCAAGCTGCCAGAGTTGCCAATTCCGGCGCAGAAAAAAGCGGCGCAGCCACCACTCCAACCACCGCCAGCAAGCAACCCAACCCAAGCGCCGCCGCAGCATTGAGGACAAAAGCCGCCGTCAGCCAGCGAGGCAAGTCGGCAGCAGCTTCAGCAGTAAATTTCACCAGTCCATTTTGCACAAAACCTTGCCGGGTCATGTCGGCGATGGTCGCCAGGGTGAGCCAGAGCGCCCAAGCGCCGAGTTGCGTCGCATCGAGTTGCCGGGCAAGCAGCGCAAACGTCAGCAAGGCAAAACCTTGCAGCGCCAAAGCACTGCCGAGGGCGAGCATAGATGGACTGAACAGATTGATTTTCAAGCTACTAAATTCAAGTTTCGGATGGCGTTGCGTTCCCCGGTAGCACAGCCTTCAGGCTGTTTTGGGGTGCGGCGTTCACGCCGCCTGCGTCGTTTTTTATTCGAAAGTGACGCTGGCGGCGTAAACGCCGCACCACCGGACAGCCTGAAGGCTGTGCTACCGGGGCTGGCGAAAAGCCAAAAGCACAAGAGTATGTTCGTTATGGTCAATGCAATTTTCATGGTCAAAACAAAAAGCAAAACGGGGGTAGCCTAAAAGAAGAAATCAAGCCAACATTTTCACATCCCCTCATCCCTCGTCCCCTCATTCCTCATCCCTAACCTCGATGGGTCTATGAATGCTTTCCTGCAAGGAGATAAACGTCTCGGTGCGCTGGATACCTGCGATGTTCTGGATTTTATCGTGCAGCACGTCTCGCAGGTGGTTGGTGTCCCGGCAATAAATTTTGGCGAAAATGCTGTACGAACCTGTCGTGTAGTGCGCCTCGACGACCTCCGGGATTTTTTTCAACTCCTCCGCCACCGTATCGAACAAAGAACTTTTATCAAAGTAAATGCCGAGGAAGGCACAAATATCATACCCCAGCCGGGCATAGTCCACCGACAGGCGGGCGCCCTGGACGATGCCAGCTTCCCGCATTTTTTTCATGCGCACGTGAATGGTGCCGCCGGAAACGAACAAACGTTTGCCGATGTCGGTATAAGCCTGCTCGGCGTCGTGCATCAAAGTGGAAAGGATTTGGCGGTCGAGTTTGTCAAGCATGGGTAAACGCTGAAGTGAAGGGTGGTTTTGGAGGATTTGATTCTCTGACAATTCTTGTGGGACGCGAGG
>CAZHLB010001096.1:0-2226 GCA_964533005.1 uncultured Saprospiraceae bacterium | reverse complement strand
AGTGCAGAAAGCAGATGTTTTTTCATGATTGCAGGATTTAAATTGGACAAAAAGCCGTTTTCCACCTGTCAGCTTTGGGTTTGATTTTCAAAAGCGAAAGACCAAAAACAGCGCCGACGGCAAGCTTATTTTCAGATTTTCGATTTCAGTCTTTTCTTTTTTATCGTCAAAAATCGGGAAGTTTTTGAAGTACCGCCCGGTGGTCAGAGTTCCGAAAGAATAGTAGGCAAAGCCTTCCGTATAAAGGCCCAACCGCTTCGTCAGGTCGAATTGAATGCCTGCGACCAAGCCGCCGCCAAACGATTTTTCACGCTCCGCAACCGTAATCACGTCGAAGCCGGAATCCTCCACCGTTTTGTCTTCACTCCAAAAGCCGGTGGCGTCCACGCCAACGCTGCCCTGCCATTTTCCGCCCAGCGAAAACCGCCGTTCGATGCCGAGGCGCAAGTCAAGGTGCTGGTTCAGTGCAGTTTGCGAGTCAGCAAAACCTTCTTCGGTGTGCTTGTCTTTTTTCCGGCTGCCGCCGATGCCGCCTCGCAGTGCCAGGTTGCCGAAGGCAAGTTTGCCAGTGAGCAGGTAAGGGTTTTTGGCAAATTCGCTTTCGTCCACGTCGAGCAGGCGGTCGAGGAAGGCGGTGGTTTTGATGCCGATTTCGGTGGTTAGCTCAGGTTTTTCGGCTTCCTGCGCCCAGGCAACTGAGGTGAAAAACAAGGCGATGAAAAGTGAGGTAACTTTTTGCATAGGTGGTTTTTTGAATTAGGATGTGCAGGATTTTCAAGGATATTAAGGATTAAGACGTGCCGTCCCAATCCTTAATATCCTTGAAAATCCTGCACATCCTAATTCAATTTATCGGCAGTTTATCAATGATGGTCTTGTTTTGACCGGAAACGAAAACCGCCCCGACGACTATCAAATTTCCCTCGTCGGTGTAAACCCGGCGGACGGAATAATTGAGCGGCATGGTCTCGTTCAGGGTAAGATTGGGAAACGAAAACTCACGCAACTCCAGGTTGAAAGAGGCAGCAAACAAGCGGTCGCCATCGGGTGAAAAAGCAAAATCCGGGAACGCACCGAAGTTGACATCCGGGACTTTGTCGACAACCTCCAGGTCTTTGTTGAAAACAATGCCTTCAAAAGCAGGGAGGAAAAATTCGCCGTCTGGCGAAATGGCTATTTTTTCCAGCGGGGTAAGAAACAAAGACTGTTTTTTCTGCTGCAAGACCTGTCCTTGTTCGTCCAATATGTAGTAGTTAAGCACGTCGAAACTTACCTCCACAAGCTCCAAACCGTTGGCGGAAACATCCATCCTGTGCTCGAAGGAAATGCCTGAATTATAGCTTTCGACGAGGTTTTTGTCGTTGCGACGATAAACGGCAAGCCCATTTTGCCAACTGCTCGTGCCCAGGAAAATGTAGCCTTTGCTGCCAGTAGCGATGCAGTAAATATTGCCCGGCGCAGTGATGGAAGTTTTCAAGGTCATGGTTTCGGCATCAAAAATTTCCAGCTTGGTGGAGTTGTCTTTGTTGAGGTAAAGCTCGTAACCAGAGCCGTTTTCGCCGATGGAATAATTGAGGGCAAAGATGTCCGGCAGGCTCAATTCTCCTTTGATTTCCTCGGTTTCATAGTTGTACCGCACCAGTTTTTGCCGGGTATTATCGTAGATAAAAAGCTCTTTTTTAGGCAGGTAAGGCTCAATTTTCGTGGCGGAAATATCGAGCAGGTTGAATTCCAGCTTTACCGAAATCGTCGGGCTAAACAAAAATCGGTCGCCCACATCCACGTAAACTTTGTAGAAAATCCGCTCCGCAATTGGAATATTGACATCCTCAAAATGATTCTCATCCACGTCGTCGAGGTTGGCAACGACAAAACCCGCAGGTGTCGGGCTATCGGGAATCGAATCCGTCGAGCTGACGATGACGTACTTTTCAAAACTGGAAATATTGGTCTTCGTCCATTCGAGGAGGACGTTTCTGCCGGGCTTGGTGGCGGTGATTTGGATGGGGTAGTTTTTGTCGGAGTTGTCAATTTTTTCTTTCTCGCAACCAAGCAGTGCAAGCAGGAAGAGAGCAAACAGGGCAGGAAGAATTCGAGTCATGAGCAAGGATTTAATTCGCTTTTCGAGAGACAAGGAAGGAATGTCGGGGAAAAATGTAGCCCAAAGGTGACACCTGGATTTTGGATGGTTGCGGTTGAAAAATTGAAAATTTTTAAACCGCAACC
>CAZHLB010001095.1:0-2235 GCA_964533005.1 uncultured Saprospiraceae bacterium | reverse complement strand
GAGCGGCGGGGTTTTGAAACCCCGCATTTTCGTTGAGAAAATACGGGGTTTCAAAACCCCGCCGCTCGGAAAGTCTGCTTCGGATAACAAGCTATGTCTCGAATCTCAAGGGCTGAATGTCCTTTTCGCCTCGAAAACCAAATTCAAATTCGGCGATACTTTTGGCTCGCCTCCCGTCTCAGCTTCAAAACAAATCACTCATCAAAATTCAAAACCATGTGGAAAGAATTCAAAGAATTTGCGCTCACCGGCAACCTGGTTGACGTGGCAGTTGCCTTCGTTCTGGGCGCCGCTTTTGGCAGGGTCATTTCTGCTTTTACCGATGGCATCGTCGCTCCGGTGATTGGATTGCTGCTTGGCGGCGCTGATTTCAACAAAATGAGGTGGGTGCTGCAACCTGGCGTCCCGGAAGTCAAAGACGCCGCAGGCACAGTGACGCAAGCTGCCGTGTCGGAGGTGGCAATTCAGTACGGCATGTTCATCACGAGCATCATTGATTTTCTGATTGTCGCATTCGTAATGTTCCTGATTGTCAGAAGCGTCAATTCCATGCGCAAAAAGCAGCCCGAAGCGCCTGCCGCACCCGCTGCCGACGTGATGCTTTTGACGGAAATCAGGGATTTGCTGAAAAATCGCTGAAGCCAAATTCAGGCATGAAAAAGCCTGCTCCGGCACATGGGGGCAGGCTTTTTTTTTTATTCACAACGAAGTGACTTTGTAAAACTCGCTTAGTCTGATTGCTGGTTAAGCCCGAAAATCTGCCGGGCTTCCACTTCCAAATTGGGTTGAGAATCAACCCATAGCGTCCGTTCAAAAAGGCTTCTTCGCTTGCTATTTCTCATTCTATAACATCAAAATTTACGTTTATGAAGAAGCTTCTTTTTCTCTTTCAATTTCTGCTACTCTGGGTTTCCTACGGCTACAGCCAACTCGACGGCTTGCCCGCAAACCCCGTCCCCGGCAAATGCTACGTCCGCTGCGTGACGCCCGAAGTTTATGAAACTTCAGAAAAGCGGGTGCTCAAACGCCCCGCCTACAAGCGCCTGGAAAAAACGCCTGCCGAGTACAAAACGGTCGAAGAAAGAATCATGGTGAAACCGGCATCCAAGAAGTACGTCTATGTGCCCGCCGAATTCAAGACCGTGACGGAAACCATGCAAATCGAAGAGCCTTACAACGAGGTCACGCTCGTGCCTGCGAAACTGAAAGCCAGCACCGAGACCTTCGAGTCCCGCCCGAAAGTCGGTCGCTGGGAGTACCAGGCATCTTTCGAAAACTGCAAATCGGAAGACCCTCGCGACTGCATGGTGCTTTGCTACATCGAACATCCCGGCGAAAGCAAGACCGTTCCGACCCAAGTTGTAGAACGTGATGCGACTTTCACCAAGGCTCAAAAAGGTGGAAAGACAAAGACCATCACCCGCCAGGTCGAGGTCAAACCTGCCTCCGTGCAGGAGATTGACATTCCCGCCGAGTACACCACCATCACCAAGCGGGTCTTGGTCAAGGACGAAGCCGTGCGGGAAATCGAAGTCCCCGCCGAGTATGCCATCGAAACCGTCGAGGTGCTGAAAGACAAAGGCGGCGTCGCCGTGTGGGAAGAAATCGAGTGCGGCTTGACGGACTACAACGTGTTGCCGGTATTTTACGAATTGGGCAGCGCCCGCCTGACCAGCGAATCCCGCAAGGTGATTGACGAAAAACTGTTGCGCCTGATGCGCGACAAGCCAGCCATCCGCATCGAAATCAACTCGCACACCGACGCCCGCGGCTCTGCCGACGCCAACAACCGCCTGTCGCAGTCCCGCGCCGAAGCGGTGGTCAACTACTTGGTTTCCAAAGGCATTCAGCGCAGCCGTCTCGTTGCGAAAGGCTACGGCGAAAGCCGCCTGAAAAACCGCTGCGCCGACGGCGTGGAGTGCTCGGAAGATGAACATTCGGTCAACCGGCGCACGGAGTTCCGGGTGTTGGGGAATTAAAAGCGCCCATCCGTTCACTCAAAAACTACCTTTTCAAATACTATGAACTCTCCGATTTGGGGGATGATGTCGAATCATCCCCCTTCTTTTTGCCGGGTAATCCAAAAGGGAAGGGAGGTTTCAGACTGATTAAATGATTGATGATTACATGATTACATGCTTGTTGATGGAATGTCAGATGTCGGGATGTGCGATGTCCGGCGACATCGCACATCCCGCCAGCCGACATTCCATCAACAATCATGTAATCATGTAA
>CAZHLB010001094.1:0-2237 GCA_964533005.1 uncultured Saprospiraceae bacterium | reverse complement strand
GACCATCCCCGGCTCCTCCGTTTCCTTCAAAATGGCGCTTGTCCCCGGTGGAAAATTCCAGATGGGCAGCCCGGAAACCATCCAACGCCAAGTGCAGGTGGACAGCTTTTGGATGGGCATTCACGAAGTGCGCTACGACGAATTCATCATTTTTTACCACCGGGAGCGGGACAGCGACGCTTCGCAAAATCCGGCAGCAAAATTCTCCGCCGACGCCGTCACCCGACCGACGCCGCAATACATTGACTACACCTACGGCATGGGTAAAGAAGGCTTTCCTGTGGTGAGCATGACGCAGCAGGCTGCCCTTCGTTTTTGCAAGTGGCTCTACGAAAAGACCGGCAATTTTTACCGCCTGCCGACCGAAGCCGAGTGGGAATTTGCTTGCAAATCAGGCACTTACGAGCCGCTCGGCGACTTCGCCTGGCATTTTGAAAACAGTTTTGAAAAGTACCACGAGGTAGGTTTGAAGCAGCCAAATGCACTTGGTTTGCACGATATACTCGGCAACGTGGCGGAGTGGACGCTTGATTTTTACGATGAAAACTACTTGCAAAATCTCGGCGATTCGCTTGCCGTGAATCCTTGGGTCGTGCCGACCCGGCGGCATTCGAGGACGGTTCGGGGCGGCTCTTACGACACCAATGCCACCGATTGCCGGTGCGCCGCAAGGCAAAAATCTGACCCACGCTGGCAGGCTCGTGACCCGCAAATTCCGAAGAGCAAATGGTGGAATCCGGACTCGCCGTTTGTTGGTTTCCGGCTGGTACGTCCGGTGAAAAAATTGACGCCAGAGGAGGTCGAAGCGTTTTTTGCGAAAGCCATCAAGGACTAAAGCCGGCGGGCATTGGCCAAGTCGCTTTTGTCATCCTGGCAAGGAACTGTTCCGCCCTGCGTCCAATGTCTGCAAGCCGCTTTTGTCATCCTGGCAAGGAACTGTTCCGCCCCGTGTCCAATGTCTGCAAGCTGCTTTACAGATGTTGGACGCGGGACGGAACAGTTCCTTGCCAGGATGACAAAAGCGGCTTGCAGACATTGGACGCGGGGCGGAACAGTTCCTTGCCAGGATGACAAAAGCGGCTTGGAAACAAAAGCGATTTGGAAACAGTCCGGTCAAATTTGGGCTGCTACTTTTGCCGTCATGAAAGCAACAAACTATTTCTTCTTGCTCTGTCTGGCACTGCTGCCGGGCTTCTTTTCCTGCAAAAATTCAAGTTCGCAAGCCGACCCTGCCGCTGCCGCTGCACCAGCCACCGGCAATCCAGCCATTGACGGCTTGACGCAAAAAATCCAAAAATCGCCCAGCGACGCCAGCTTGTACGCTGCGAGGGGAGCTACTTACTACGAAAACGAAAACTTCGACGAGGGCATCGCCGACCTCGAGCACGCCATTGCGCTGGACTCCTCGAAGGCTGAATATTACCACGCCCTGGCTGACATGTATCTCGATTATTACAAATCTCGCATGGGCTTAAACGTGATGGAACGGGCGGCGGCGACCTTCCCCAAGCGAGTGCCGACTTTGCTCAAACTCGCTGAGTTTCAATTGATTTTGAAGCAGTATAACCAAGCTTTGTTCACGCTGGAACGCATCCGGGTGATTGACCCGCTGAATGCGGAAATGCTTTTCAGCTTCGGCAATGTCTTCCGGGAAATGGGCAAACCTGACCAGGCAATCACTGCCTACCAATCTGCGGTGGAAAACGACCCGGATTTAGTGGATGCCTGGATTAGCCTGGGGCAACTTTTGGCAGACAAAGGCTCGACGCAGGCAATCAAGTATTTTGACAATGCCTTGCGAGCCGACTCGACCAGCATCCACGCCCTTCATGCAAAAGCTGACTATCTCGCTCAAAAGAAAAACGACCTATCCGGCGCTGTCCGGCTGTACAAAAAAGTCAACTCGCTCGACCCACAGTTCGAAGAAGGTTACTACAATTTGGGCTTGATTTACCTCGACATGGACTCGGTGGAACAGGCTTACAAAAGTTTCGACCGGGCAATCCAGGTAGCGCCGTCGTATGCCGAAGCCTATTTTCACCGGGGCGTTGCGGCGGAAAAGAAAGGCGACCGGTCGCAGGCGAAAGCTGACTATGAAAATGTGCTGCGCATTGACCCTGAATTTGCGGCAGCGAAGGAAGGGTTGAAAAGGCTCGGCGGCGGAAAAGGATAACCAGGTTTCGATTAAATGATTGATGATTACATGATTACATGATTGTTGATGGAATGGAAAATGG
>CAZHLB010001093.1:0-2242 GCA_964533005.1 uncultured Saprospiraceae bacterium | reverse complement strand
GAAGGTCAGAGCGATTATAATAAGGATGAATATGAAAAACCAGATGGGCTTTGGGATTTGACTTTTAAATCTGATGAAGATTTTATTGATGATTGCGATTCCTATGATAAGGGATGGAAAAATGCAAAAAAGCAGGATACTGAAAGCAGTTCCTGCTGTTATATTGTTACAGCATGCCTTGATAATCTAAGTATTCCGCGAGAAACATCTCCAGAGCTTAAAGCGATGAAACTTGTTACTCGAGGGCATATATTATCCTCGAGACAGGGAAAAAGAGATTATCTTTTGTATCAAAGAAAAGCGCCAGGAAGCGGTGCTTTTGGGAGCCATTCTGTTTTGCCTTTATTTGGATGCGGGCATTTTTTTCAAGCCATTTCATCAGTCCTTATTAATAGCTCACTGGGTTTTTGTAGCGATGGCTGGATTTTATTTCCTGCGATATCGCTACGTGATTGCGCTGCTGATTTGCGCTTACGTTTTCATGGCAACCGTTCACCTGGCTTTGCCGAAGCAGGTCATTCCTTATTCGGTGCAGGTTTTTCTATTGCTTTCCGGTTTGGTTTTGATGGCATATTACCACATCGTGCGGCGCTCCATCAAGAATTACAGGCGGCTGGTGGAAAGCGAACAAACCCTGCTGCGAAAAACGAGGGAGCTTGACAATATCCTCAATTCGCTCAATGCGATGGTGGCGTACAAAGACCAAAACAATGTCTTCGTCAACGTCAACCGGGCAATGGCAGAGCATTTGGGAATCCCAAAAGAGGAGCTTACCGGCACTTCGCTTTACGACCTCGTACCGCCGGACGTGGCTGAAAAATTCCATGCGGAAGACCTGGAAATTATTCGCAAGGGAAAGACTATCAATAACTTACTGGAAAAAATTCCAGCTCCCGGCGGTCAAAAATCCTTGTGGTTGCGCAGCAACAAGACGCCTTTTTTCAATGAAAAAGGTGTGGCAACCGGCGTCGTGATTAGCTCGGAAGACGTGACCGAGCAGGTGCAGTCTGAACAAAAATTGCGGGAAAGCGAGCTTCGTTTTCGCATGATTTTCGAATATGCCCCCGACGGCATGGCGCTCATTTCCAACTCCACCAACCGTTTCCTGAAAGTCAATCTGGCGCTGGCGGATATGTTTGGGTACTCCGAGGAAGAATTGCTGGAACTCACCCCCGCCGACATTTCTCATCCTGACGACCGCTACCTGACTTTCCCCCTTTTCGACGAAGCCGTCAAAAATGAGCGCTCGCATTATTCCGCCGAAAAAAGATACCATAACAAGCAAGGCAAAGTGCTGATTGTCAGCGTCTCGGTTTACATCGTTTACGAAAACCACGACCCGCAATACCTGATTTTGAACTTCAAAGACGTGACCCAAAAGCGGGAAAATGAAAAAAGGCTGCAACGCTACGCCCGGCAATTGGAGGAGAGTAATCAGAACCTTCAAGAGTTTGCCTACGCCGCTTCGCATGACCTGCAAGAGCCGCTTCGGACGGTCGTTTCCTACGTCCAATTGCTGAAAAAATACCTGCCCGCTCAACACCAAACTCCTGAAATCCAGGAGTTTATGGCTTATGTTATTCGAGGCGCAAAACGCATGGAAACACAAATCTCTGCGCTGCTCGATTATTCCAAATTCGGCAGGACAGACCTAAATCTTTCAGTCATCCCGCTGGAAAATGCCTTGTCAAACGTCAAGGACGCCCTACATGCGCAAATCGAAGAGACCCAGGCGGCAATCGAAGCTGAAAATTTGCCGTCCGTTTTTGCAGACCGGCACCACGTCGAAGCGCTTTTTCAAAACCTAATCGGCAACGCCCTCAAATACCGGCGAAACGGTAACAAGCCAAAGGTGCGCATCGCCGCTACCCGCCTGGAAAGTGAGTGGCTGTTTTCGGTCGCCGACAACGGCATTGGCATCGAACCGGAGTATTTAGAGAGGGTTTTCGCCGTTTTCCGTCGCCTGCATACGCAGGAACAGTTTCCCGGCAGCGGCGTCGGGCTTGCCATTTGTCGCCGAATCGTACAGCGGCATGGCGGAAAAATTTGGGCGGAATCAGAATATGGAAGGGGAGCTACCTTCTATTTTACCCTGCCCATTTTGGAGAAAAACGGGCACAATCTCGAGCATCGGAAGCTCGAAATGGCTATTGTTTGATGGATGCCCGAGCCAAATTCGAGCGAAAAGCTGACAGGTGGGGGGGGTTTGTTTTTGGTTTTTAATTTTTTTATTTTTTTAAGA
>CAZHLB010001092.1:0-2246 GCA_964533005.1 uncultured Saprospiraceae bacterium | reverse complement strand
CCTTCATAACTTCTTACTTTTTTTTTTTTTTTTTGGTTTTAAAAAAATTAAATATTTAAAAACCAAAAAATCCAAAAACCACCTGTCAGCTTTTCGCCCAATTTGAAAAAAAGGCTCATGTGGCGTCTGCGTGAACCACCTGTCTGCAAGTCTGCAAGCCGCTTTGTTCCCGAAGTATCGGGACAGGCTATTCTCGAAGAGAACCTCCACGCCCCAAGTGTCCGGTGGGGCGTGGAGGTTCTCTTCGAGAATGACAAAGCGGCTTGCAGACTTGCAGACAGGTGTTTCACGCAGACGCCACATGAGCCGAAAAAGAGACTAGTCTAACATTGTCAAGCTAACTTGGCACCCAAAATCAAAATCCAATGAAACAACTCCTCCTTTCCCTCCTCCTCGCTGCCCTGACTGCCAGCCTTTCCGCCCAGCCAGACGCCGCAGCCCGTTACCTTTTCATCCTCGACTGCTCCGGCTCGATGTGGCAAAAACTCGGCGACGAGCACCGCATCGCCACCGCCAAAAAGGTAATGAAAAACCTCGTGGACAAGCTGCCCGCCACCGCCCATGCAGGCTTGATTGCCTACGGTCACAACCGCAAAAGCGACTGCGAAGACATCGAAACGCTCGTCGCCCTGTCGCCGCTGGACAAAGCCGCTTTTCACGCCAAAATTGACGCCCTCAACCCACAGGGAAAAACGCCCATCGCCAAATCCATCCAACACGCCCTGGCATTGCTGCGCAACGAAACGCAGCCCGTCAGCCTCATCCTCGTTAGCGACGGGCTGGAAACTTGCGAGGGCGACGCCTGCGGTTTGGTCAAAAAGGCAAGGGAACAAGGCGTGAAAATCACCCTGCACGTTGTCGGCTTCGGCATCGAGGAGCAGGATATTTCGGCGCTGGAGTGCATCGCCCAGGCGGGCGGCGGGCAATATTTTCCAGCCAACAACGCCAGCGAACTGAGCGACGCCCTCGACAAAACCGTTGCGCCGCCTGCCCTCGACGGCGGCTGGCTTTCGGTCAAAGTGACCCTCGACGGCAAGCCGGTGGATGCTACCGTGAAGGCTTTCCCGAAGGGAGCAGCGAAGGAAATCGCAGTTGGCAGAACCTACACCGGGGCTGAAACCAACCCTCGCATCTTGCTTTTGCCGCCCGGCGAATACAAAGTAGAAATCGCCGCAATCACCCTCGACGGGAACCCGGTGCAGGTGCTGGAAAGCCTCGTCGTCGCTCCGCATGACACCTTAAAAAAGGAGTTGGATTTTGCGAAAGGCACTTTTGAAATCCTCGTCACCCGCAACGGTGAGCTGTCGGATGCAGTGGTGAGGTTGTACAAATCCGGCACGAAAGAGGTGGCGACGCAGACCCGTTCTTACGTGAAGGCTGTCAGCAATCCGGTCAAATTTCAAGTGCTGCCAGGCTTGTACGACGTGGAAATCAGCTCGGTGGAAATCGAAGGCAAGCCCATTTTTCGCATGGAAAAACAGGCGTTGGCAGGCGGAGCGGTGTTGCCCGTTTCACACAATTACAAATCCGGTGAGTTGAAAGTGGGCGCTCGACAAGGCTCGGCGCTGGTGGATGTTACCGTCGGCATTTATCCTAAAAAAGGCGGGGTGAGCGTTGCCGCCGGCAGGACGTACCAGACCGCCAACACCAATCCGAAGACTTTCATTTTGGAGCCGGGCGAGTACGAAGTGCGGCTGAATGCGGTGAAACCGAAAGAATTGGGGAAGAAAACTTTGACGGTGACGGTGCCGGAAAAAGGAGAGGCTGCGGTGAGTGGGGAATGGTGAAAAGTGGTGGCAGGCGTTTTTTCTTTTGCCAACAAAGGCGCTACTTTAACCGCCAAATCTGACCGCCATGCCAACCTTCGCCAACCTGACTTTCCGAACAGCGGCGCTCGCCGCCTGCCTGCTGGTTTGCCTGCCCTCCGCTTTTTGCCAAAAGAAAAACAGCTTCGCCGATTTCAACCCCCGCTTCGAGGTCTTCGAACTCCCCGGCGGCGTACTCGGCAACAGCGTCCAAGCCATCGTGCAGGACAGTGCTGGCTTCCTCTGGTTTGCCTCGCAGGAGGGGCTGCACCGCTACGACGGGCAGCGCTTTTTTACCTACCGCAACGATCCGCTCGACTCCAACTCCCTCCTCAGCGACTACTGCGAGTACATTTTCCTCGACAGCAAGGGCATCATCTGGCTGGCACATTACAACCGTGGCGGTGTAACTGCTTTCGACCCGGCAACGGAAACATTCAC
>CAZHLB010001091.1:0-2257 GCA_964533005.1 uncultured Saprospiraceae bacterium | reverse complement strand
ACGGGCGAGCCGGTTGCATCGAGGCACAAATCCAGTCTGTTCAAAATCAGGACTTCGTGTTCGAGCATCGAAGATTTTGAGCTTTGAAGAAAAGAAATGGACGAGCCGGTTGCAAACCAACAAGAGCAGGAAGTCGTCAGTGGAGAATGCACAAAAGTTATGCTGCCAACACCTTCTCCACCTCCTCCAAATTCCCTCGCACCACTTCCGAAAGCCGCTCCTTCTTCTCCATTTTTTGAAGGTAAGACGTGATTTGCTGAATATAAGACCCGGCGCTGTTGAAGCTCACGCCGCTTTGCACCAATTCCACGAGCAGGTCTTTCAGCAAGTCTTTTTTTAGCAGTTCATATTGAAAAACCATCGTCGGAGCCAGCGGCTCGTTTTTGGCGCTCCATTCCCGAAGCGCCTCGTCTGCAATTTTTATTTCCCTTGCAATGGCGGATATTTTGCTTTGGCGAGTTTTCATGCTGGAAAATTTAATTGAATGATGCCCTTCGGAATTCCTTCTCTCGAACTTCCGAACAAGTCGAGCCATCGTTTTGCTTCGTTTTCACAACTATCATGAAAACGATGATTCCACCGGGCGGTTGGCGCAAAAAATCCATCCATTCCGAAATCAGGTTTGGAAATCCTGCGCAACCTTTGGACAAAAATAGCTTTTTTGACAATCAAGTCGTAAGGCAGAAAAGTGACCATGTCAATATCGCCGGGATATTCTTTTTGGGTGATGAAACTGCCATTCACCCACTGGTAAAAAGGCACTTTAAATGCCTGGCGGATTTCCTCTAAAAATGCTTCATGCTTTCTCAAAAGCATTTTCCGGTGCGCTTGGTTTTCAAGGTGTTCAGTAAATGTAATCACGAATTCTTCCCAAGTCGTTTGGATGATGCGGTGAGGTGTGAGATGTCCGTTTTCGTCGAAAGTAAGCATAGGTAGTCAGTGATTGGTTCAAGCGAAAGGTAATCCAATTACGGAGAGAGCGAAGTGCAGCGAATTAAATTTTTCGCTGGCCGCTCGCCTCGTGTGTTCCCCGCTGGTCAGGTGTCTTCCAAACTCCACCCTTTTTCCTTCCAATAAAGCTGCACACTGCTAATGCCGGTTGCAAACCGGCATTAGCAAAGGCAAGGGTAAAATGGAAGAATCTGCCCGTTGCGCCGGAGTCCCTCTTGCCCTCGGTTTCTGACCCAGCGTTTCAGCACCTTTCCGGGAGAGATACAACCCGCAAACTTTGAAGTCCCGCCGCATCATTTGCGTTTAATACTCCAACACCTACCTTCGCACCTCATCAATCACTTCCAAAAATGACAAACCCGCAAAGATTAAAGATTCACATTTCAGCCGAGATAGGCGAAATCTCTGCGCTGTTGCTGCTGCCGGAAAAGGCTACGGCATTGCTGGTATTGAGTCACGGCGCAGGCGCCAATATGGAACATTCATTTATGGAGATGCTGGCGCAGCGGCTGGCTGCACATGGAGTGGGTACACTGCGTTTCAATTTCCCTTACATGGAAAAGGGCGGCGGACCTCCCGACAGGCCCAAGGTGGCTCACCCGGCGGTCATAGCGGCTGTGAATAAAGCATCCGGCTATGCGAAAGGCAGGAAGCTGCTGGCAGGCGGCAAGTCCTTCGGCGGCAGGATGACTTCCCAGGTTGCAGCCCAAGGTGATCTGAAGGAGGTAGCTGGCATCGTATATTATGGGTTTCCCCTGCACACCCCCGGCAAACCCAGTACGGAGCGGGCGGCACATCTGTCCGCTATCGAGGCGCCGCAACTGTTCCTGCAAGGAACCCGTGACGCCCTTGCCGATTTTGACCTCATCCAAAAAGTCTGTCAGCAATTGAAGCAAGCCACCTTAATCAAGATGGAAGGTGGCGACCATTCCTTCAAAACGCTGAAAAGCACCAGCATCACCCACGAAGAGGCTATCGAGCAATTAGCAAGGGAAACCGCCCGGTTTGCTGCCGGGCTTTGACGACCGCTTCTTTGTAAATGGTAGCCGATGCCTGCTGGCGCAGGTCTCCGTCCTGTGCCTCCCTTCTTTGGACTTGACCGCTGTCCTCCGTTGTGCCAAGTTTAGCGTAGCGCAACTCATCGCTTCCAATTCAGGCGTTTGCAACCGCCAAGCCCGGCAGAGCTTTCTATTTTGACCGCCGAAAAATCGGGGCAAGCCGGCAGCGAAGGCAAGGTGCTTTTCAATTATTTGACGGAAAACGGCGTGGTCGCAGATTGGCGGGAGCCGAATGTGGTGCGAGTGGC
>CAZHLB010001090.1:0-2258 GCA_964533005.1 uncultured Saprospiraceae bacterium | reverse complement strand
TGGCTGGCGCTCGCCTCGCTGAACGGAGCTGTCGAAAACGGTTCCGTCAATCAAAGTGCCGTGATAGTGAACGCTAACTTTGTCGGAGGCTTTCGGAATTTTGCCGCCGCCTTCTCTCAAAATTTCATACTGCAAGCCGCTCGGCAAAGTGATGACGCCCTGGCGTTTGGCATTTGCATCGAGAAATTTCTTGCCAGCTTCCTGGTTCTTTTTCGTCGCTTCCATCTTGATTTCGTTCATGCAGCCCCGGAAAAACTGGTTTGCCGCTTTGACGTCCATGATGCCGGGTTTGTTGGCGTACACGTCCTTCATGGCAGCTGCGACGGCGTCCGTGTTTACCTCCGTAATGCCTTGTTGTTTAAGGTTTTGTGCCCACATCACGCCGATAGCATAGCTGAGGGAATCCACCTGACTTTTAAAAAGAGACCCGTTGACAATGCGGGTTTCCGTCGCCGTCGACCTGGAGGAATCCATCTGACTTTTAGATGGTTGGGTGTTTTGCGCCTGCGCAATTGCGAAGCTGAACAGGCAGGCGAAGACTATCAATACATTTTTCATCGTGAGGAAAAAATTTGGTGAAAGTTGTTGGTGATTGGTGATTAGTGAATGGTGATTAGTCGAAACCAATCACCTTTCACTAATCACCATTCACCATCCTTGCTATTCAAAAGTTTGCAAAAGTAGAAGATTCAAAGAATGCGGAACGAATCGAAAAACCTATCCCCCGCTGAGTTGATGTTTTTCGTCTGATAGCTAACCGTTTGAACGGAATAGAAGCGGTCGCCTGCGAGGAAGGCTTTGGTTTTTATCACTGCCTTTTCGTCGAGGTAATCAATGCGCCAGAATTTCCCGGGGTACTTTTCCAATTGAATATCAGTCGAATAGACCAGTTTTCCTTTGACGCTGGCAGCAGCAGTTTCCATGGTTGTCTGGAAAAATTCAGCCTGCAATTGAGTGGAATCAGGATGGAAAGCGCCCTCCGGGTAGTCGCACCAACTGACCATGTAAAACAGGTTATCCGCCTCTTTTTCAGCCGTTTGATGAAAATAAACGTGATAGACAAGTTGCCCAACGGCAGTGGAAACGGTGTCCGTTTTTTCCGTGAATTCGCCGGGAGCGAGGATGGTGAAGCGACCTTCGAGGTTGGTGAATTCGATTTCGGATTTGGGATTTTTTGTCACCCTAGAAGGGTCAGATTTGGATGTGCCGCCGCCGAGCGGGATTATTACTTGGGCGGCTGAATGGCTTTGAAAAAATAGGAAGCCGGGCAAAATGAGGCAGATGAATTTCATGGGAAGAAAGAGGTCGGGAGGCTGGGAAAAGTTGGCTACGATTTTTTGGTTGGGTTTGGTTTGATGATGCGGATGAGTTGGTTGTCGAGGTTGCCTGCGCATGATTCCAAAGCATCTTGAATTCGGTGAGCGAGGGCTTCATAATTTCTATCTTCCGAGCAAACAATGATGCCAGCATGTTGCGGGTAAAGCCGATGCAAACGAATGAAATGCCTATAATTGAAAGTTAGAACAATTCGGTTTTCCGATACTGCAAAAGCTAAAACTTCCTCATCCGGAATGCCCAGGTTGGCTCGCCGTGCATCTTTGGTCGTGAGCACGTCATGTCCCCAATCTCGTAAAATGTCAACGACTGCGTAAAAGAAGTTTTCGTTGGTGTAGATTCTCGCCATAAATAGGCTTTTTTAGTCTTCTTCTCCTTGATTTTCAAGGATTTGAGTTTCTATTTCTGATTTATGAGCAAAGTAATAATTCCAGGCGTTGGTTAGGTCGGTTGCCGTAATTGTCGGGAAATTGTACAGGATTTCTTCATCCGTCATTCCCAGTTTTCTGGAATTAACAAGCGACCAAACAGGCATTCTTGTGCCTGCAATGCAAGCATCCCCACCACAAACGCCTGGCGTTTTTTCAATACCTGGAAATACGTCGGTCAAGTCGCTGACCAGCCATTGCATCAATTGCGCTTTTTCGCTCCTCGACATTTTCGGGAGCATTTCCTGCACTTGGGGAAGTATTTCTTGAGCTTCTTCAAAGATTTGCATCTCTTATTTTTTCAGCAAATTTAGGCAAAACAGATTGTTGCTTCATTTCATTTAACCCGCTTTGGATTACCTGCCAATTATTAAAACATCCTCAAAAACGCCTTCTCCATCCGCCCGAACTATCACCCAATAAACCCCAGCCGCAAACCCCTCCAAATTCATCTCCACCACCCCCGCTACCCCTTTTCCTTCAAAAACCGAATAA
>CAZHLB010001089.1:0-2262 GCA_964533005.1 uncultured Saprospiraceae bacterium | reverse complement strand
GCTAAAAAAGTGTCAACTACTTTTTTGCTGCCGTGAAACATCCCAAAATTTTTCTAAAATTTTTCAAAAAACTCACCTCTCTCTTTAGCTATTTGCCTGCCTACCTTCGAGCTTCATTTTTTCACTCAAATTCAAGTTCAACTATATGAAAAATCGAACCCAACTCCTGGCGTTCCTTGCCTTCATTTTCCTGGCATTTGCTGCGTGCAGCAAGAAACAGGTTCCCGCCTCCTCCTCGTCCGCCGACCCAAATTTCAAGTGGTTGACCGAGAAGTTTGCCGACAAAAAAATCACCCGGTATCAGATTCCTGGCTTCGACAAACTCAGCCTGAATCAGAAAAAACTGGTGTACTACCTCGTGCAGGCTGGCTTGGCTGGCAGGGACATTCACTTCGACCAAAACTACAAGCACAACCTCCCCATCCGCCATGCGCTCGAGGCGGTGATTAAAAATTACAAGGGCGACAAAAGCTCGAAGGACTGGAACGAATTGGTGCTGTACGCCAAGCAAGTCTGGTTTGCCAGCGGCATCCATCATCACTACTCGGACGACAAATTTCAGCCAGGTTTTAGCAAGGCATTTTTCACAAAAGCCCTTGCGGATGCTGGCGCAACGCTTGCGCCGGAGGCGCTCGAAGCCATGTTCAACCCTGCCATTGCGCCAAAAAGGGTGGACGGCAGCGACCCGGAAAGGCTCGTTGAAAACTCAGCCATCAACTACTACGAAGGCGTCACCACGAAGGAAGTCGAGGATTTTTATAAGGCAATGGCGAAGCCCGGCGACCTCACGCCGCCCAGCTACGGCTTGAATTCCAAAGTGGTGAAAGGCGCTGACGGCAAGCTGAAAGAGCAAGTTTGGAAGGTCGGCGGCATGTACGATGCAGCGCTTCGGGAGGTCGTGAAATGGTTAGAACTGGCAGTCGGCGTCGCCGAAAACGAGCCGCAAAAACGGGCGCTCCAGCTTTTGGTGGAATACTACAAAACCGGCGACCTGAAAAAATTTGATGAGTACAGCATCGCCTGGCTGAAAGCGACCGAGGGCGACGTGGACTACATTCATGGCTTCATCGAAACTTACCACGACCCGATGGGCAAGAAGGCTGGCTTCGAAACCATCGTTCAAATCAATGATTTCGAGGCTTCGCAGCGCATGAAAGTGGCGGCGGACAATGCCCAGTGGTTCGAGGACAACTCGACGACTTTGCCTGCTCACAAGAAGAAAAAAGTGATTGGCGTCTCGTACAAAGTGGTGAACGTGGCAGGCATGGCGGGCGACGTCAGCCCTGGCGCACCGATTGGCGTGAACCTGCCGAATGCCGAGTGGATTCGGGCAATTCATGGCTCGAAATCGGTCAGCCTGGGCAACGTGATTGAAGGCTACAACAATGCGGAGGGACCTGGTTTGCTCAAAGAATTTGCGCACGACCAGGAGGAAATTGAGCGGGCTGAAAAATATGGCAACCTCTCCGGCAAGATGCACACCGCCCTTCACGAAGTCGTCGGGCACGCCAGCGGGCAGCTCGAACCGGGTGTGAAAGACCCGTCCGAAACGCTTCAAAACTATGCCTCGCCGCTCGAAGAAGCCCGTGCGGATTTGGTTTCCCTGTATTTCATCACCGACCCGAAAATGGTGCAGTTGGGCTTGGTTCCGAGCGAAGAAGTCGGCAAAGCGCAGTACGACAGCTACCTGAAAAATGGTTTGATGACGCAATTGCGCCGAATCGAATTGGGCAAAAGCATCCAGCAAGCGCACATGCGCAACCGCTCGATGGTAGCGCACTGGGTTTTCGAGCGGGGTCAAAAAGACGGCTCGGTGGATTGGGTGAAACGGAACGGCAAGACTTACATCGAAATCAAGGATTACAAAAAACTGCGCAAGCACTTCGGCGACCTGCTGCGGGAGGTGCAGCGAATCAAGTCCACCGGCGACTACGAAGCGGGACGTGCCTTGATTGAAAACTACGGCGTGAAGGTTGACCAGGCGATTCACAAGGAAGTCCTCGACCGCTCGGCGGCGCTGAATATTCCGCCGTACAGCGGCTTAATCAACCCTCGCCTCGTGCCAGTGAAGGATGCCAGCGGCAATATCAAGGACGTGAAAATCGAGTACCCGGATGATTTTATGGGGCAGATGATGGAGTATGCGGAGCGGTACAGCTTTTTGAAATAACACTCAGGAGAGCGGTGTTTTTTGAGAAAAATTTTGAAAAAATTTTGGGATGTTTCACGGCAGCAAAAAAGTAGTTGACACTTTTTTAGCCG
>CAZHLB010001088.1:0-2262 GCA_964533005.1 uncultured Saprospiraceae bacterium | reverse complement strand
CCCCATCCACCTGCACACGCACGACACCGCCGCCATCCAAGCCGCCACATATTTGAAAGCCATCGAAGCGGGCGTGGACGTGATTGACCTGGCATTGGCTTCGATGTCGGGCTTGACTTCGCAGCCGAATTTCAATTCGGTGGTTGCCATGATGCAGGGTCACGAGCGGGAAAACCCGGTGGATTTGCCTTCGCTCAACCAATTTTCCAATTACTGGGAAGACGTGCGGGAATACTACTACCCCTTCGAAAGCGACCTAAAAGCTGGCACGGCGGAGGTCTATGACCACGAAATTCCCGGCGGGCAATATTCCAACCTGCGCCCGCAGGCGAGGAGCCTGGGTCTGGAGGAAAAATTTCAACTCATCAAACACAACTACAAGGCAGTCAACGAATTGCTCGGCGACATCGTGAAAGTCACGCCCTCGTCGAAAGTGGTCGGCGACCTGGCATTGTTCCTCACCTCAAACAGCCTGACCGCCGCCGACGTCCTCGCCAAAGGCGACAAACTGAACTTCCCCGAAAGCGTCAAAGAAATGATGCGGGGCGACCTCGGCTTGAACCCCGGCGGCTTCCCGGCGGAGGTGCAAGCCAAGATTTTGAAAGGCGAAAAACCCCTGAAAAAGAACCCCAATGCCTACCTCAAGCCGGTGGATTTGGAGAAGGAATTCGAGGTCTTCCAGCAAAAATTCGGGGCGTGGCGGGACTTCAGCGACTTCCTTTCCTGGCAGCTTTACCCCAAAGTTTTCGAGGAATACCACACGCACTACGAGGAATTCGGCTCCGTGCGTGCGCTCCCGACGCCTGCCTTCTTTTTTGGCTTAAAACCCAACGAAGAAATCCTGGTGGAAATCGCTGCAGGCAAGGCTTTGCTGGTGCAATACATCAACCTGAGCGACGCCGACGCCCACGGCGAGCGCCTCGTTTTTTTCCGCCTGAACGGTCAGGTGCGCTCGCTGAAAGTGAAGGATAAAAAAGTCGCCAGCGCCGTCGTCGAGCATCGTAAAGTGAGCGGGGAAAACGAAATCGGCGCTCCGCTGCAAGGCAGCCTCGCCCGCATTTTGGTCAAGGAAGGCGATGCGGTGGAGTTGAATGCGCCGCTGTTTGTTATCGAGGCGATGAAGATGGAGAGCACGGTGGCTTCGCCGGTGGCGGGGGTAGTGAAGAAGATTCATTTGGCGGAACGGACGCTGGTGGCGCAGGATGATTTGGTGATGGAGATTGGGTGAGCTGTTTTCATGCCCCGCCGGAACCCTGCCTGCTCCGCCACTCCTTCGCTCCGCAACCCATCGTTTTTCGGAACTCCCGGCTGAAAAAATTCAAATTGTTGAAACCCACCTCCAGTGAAATTTGCGTCACCGACCGCTCCGGTTGCTCCACCAGCATCTGCGCCGCCCGATGCAGCCGGAAATGCCGCACGTACCCGGTGACGCTCATGCCAGTCAGCGTTTTTATTTTCCGTTGCAAGGCGCTGTACGAAAGGTTGACCAGCCCCGCCAGTTTTTCCGCCGACAATTCGTAGTCGTCCAAATGTGCTTCCAGCGTGGCAAGCAGACGTTGGAAAAATTGCTCGTCTTGCGGGTTGAGCCGCAGTGCTTCGGGCTTGGCGGCAGGCGTAGTGCTGACAGCACTTTGAGTGCTGACAGGACTGGCGGCATGGCGGGCGATAAACTCTGCGGAGGTGAAATGCCGCCGCAAGTTTTCCCGGTTTTGCAGCAGCTTGCGCAAGACGATTTCTAATTCCCGTTGCTCGAAAGGCTTGGCGAGGTAGGCGTCTGCGCCTTGCTCCAAGCCTTCCAAACGGCTGTCGAAATCGGCTTTTGCGGTCAGCAAAACCACAGGCACGTGGCTGGTTCGCAGGTCGTTTTTCAAGGTTTGGCAAAGTTCGTAGCCATCCATTTCCGGCATCATCACGTCCGACAAAATCAGGTCTGGCTCCAGTTCGAAGGCTTTTTCCAAGCCCATTTTGCCATTCTCCGCCGATTCCACCCGGTAGGTTTTTGCCAGAAGGCTGCTCACGTAGCGGCGCACGTCGGCGTTGTCTTCGACCACTATCACGAGGGGCAAATGGCTGTCATTTTCACCTTTGGAAACAAGCACGTCCGGCTCGGCAGCGGGCAGTTTTTCTGCGGTTTGGCTTGCTGGCATTGCCAACGATTCCGGGGTAAGCGGCGCTTTGCGAATCACCGGCAAGTACACTTTGAAAGTGGTTCCCTTGCCCAACTGGCTTTGCACTACAATCGAGCCGCCGAGCAGTTTGACC
>CAZHLB010001087.1:0-2264 GCA_964533005.1 uncultured Saprospiraceae bacterium | reverse complement strand
GGCTTCGATTTTCCGCATGTCGGCGGTCGTCGCACGTGCGAAGGCTTCTTCGAGGGTGGCTACGTGACGCTCTTTTTTCTTCTTTTTGCCGGAAAGTTTCTTGACCGAGAGGTGAATTGCCTGGTCGAATTGACCTTGTTCCAACATTTTCATACCTGTGTTGCAGGCGGTGAAAAGTAAGGTAGCCAGGAGGCTGAACACGAATGGTTTTACTGATTTGGCGAGCATGGCTTAATCGTTTTAGTGATTGAATGCTTTTGCAGCAAAGAAACGGGGCAATTGGAGGAAGCAGTTTGAACAGGTCGTTAATGGGAGCAGCGGAAAAGGTTAATCCGATTTAACGCACTGCGAACCCATCTGACCGGCTGCAAATTGAATGATTGCATCTGCATTTTCAGGCGAAAAAACCTTCCAATGCGCATCCTTCCGAAACCACGTTTCCTGCCGCTTCGCATACCGCCGGGTATTTTGTTTGATTAATTCCACCGCTCTTTCCAGCGACATATTTCCCTCCAAATACTCGAATAGCTCCTGATAACCAACCGTTTGCAAAGCATTTAGTTGGCGAAAAGGAAATAGCTGCCGGGCTTCTTCCAGCAAACCGGCTCGCATCATCTCATCCACTCTCCGGTTGATTTTTTCGTACAAAACAGCCCGGTCGAGTTGCAGCAAAATGTAAACCGGGGTGAACGGACGTTCCACCTGTCTGCTTTTTTGAAAACTCGAAAACGGCTTCCCACTGCTCCGGCAAACTTCCAGGGCACGAATGAGCCGTTGTGGATTGTTCAAATCCACCTGTTGAAAATAGGCTGGGTCAAGCTGGCGCAATTCTTCTTGCAACGCTGCAATCCCTTGATTTTCAAAAATTTGCTGCAAATCCTGGCGCACCTGCGGCGACGATTCCGGGTATTCATCCAAGCCTTCGCAAAGCCCCCGGATGAACAAACCAGAACCGCCCGCCAGCACGACGACATCCTGTTTTTGAAATAAAACCTCAAGCAATTCCAAGGCTTCCCGCTCAAAATCGCCCACCGAATATGCTTGTCCAATGCCGAGGGAATTGATGAAATGGTGCGGCACGGCGCTCAATTCTTCGGGCGAAGGTTTGGCAGTGCCGATGGTCATTTCCCGGTAGAACTGACGGCTGTCGGCGGAAATAATTTCCGTCTGAAAATGCCGGGCGACGGCGACGGCGGCAGCCGTTTTGCCGGTTGCCGTTGCGCCGCCGAGGACGACGAGGTATTTGTTGCCGCTGTTTTTTTTCATGTAAAAATTGCCCGGTTGGAAGTTTCGGCTGCAAAAACTGCCTTGCGGTTAATTTAGCGCCTGACGGCAGAAATGGGGTTGTTTTGCCAACACGACTTTTTTCTTCAACACATAGTCACATGAGTTCACATAGTTTGCTGATTCTCAAAAAGCTATGTGAGCTCATGTGACTATGTGTTGAAGAAAAAATGTGTGTTGGTGAAACGTCCCAGAAATGTCATTTTTGAAAAAAATGACATTTCTTACCACCACTCTTCGATGCTCTACCAACTGACAAAGCCTTTCGCAAAACTAACCCTGGCGGTTTATTTCAGAAAAATCTACCTGTCCAACCTGGACGTGATTCCAAAAGACAAGCCCGTAATTTTTGCTGCAAATCATCCCACCGCTTTCATCGAACCCTGTTTGCTGGCTTGCTGGCTCGACCGGCGATTGCATTTTTTGGCGAGGGGTGATTTGTATTTAAAACCCTGGCTCAGAAGGCTTTACGACACTTACGGACTCATCCCGATTTTCCGCCTCGACGATGCCGGCTATGGAAAATTGAAGTTCAACTTCGGCTCCTTCGACCGGGTGTACAATGCTTTCAAGGAAAAAAAGGCGGTGATGATTTTGGCGGAAGGCAGGACGAAACACGAAAAACGCCTGCGCCCAATCATGAAAGGCACTGCCCGTCTGGTCTTCGGGGCGATGGAAAAATATGGCGACCTCGATATTCATATCGTGCCAACGGCAGTCAACTACACCAATCCTGACCAGTTTCGCTCGGTGGCGATGATTGATTTTGGCGCTCCGATTCGAGCGAGTGAATACTTAGAAATTTACCGGGAACACCCATTCAAAGCAGTAACTCAATTGACTCGTGAGATTTCAAAACGACTCGGCGAGCGGGTCATCCACGTCCAAAATGAGGCGGACGACGAGTTGGCGAAACAACTTTTGGAATTGAAACGAAACGAGGAACGCTACTCCAATTTCCCTGTCGTTTCGCACGACCC
>CAZHLB010001086.1:0-2265 GCA_964533005.1 uncultured Saprospiraceae bacterium | reverse complement strand
CAGTGCGGCCCCAAAGGCAATGGGGCCTGGATAATTAAGCCCAGGGCAACGCCCCGGGAATAGCCGACGCGAGCAGAGCTCCGGGCTCTGAAAGGGCGAAAGGTGCCTGTTCATAGAATAAGTTTTCGCTCGTGGACGACGCGGAGGCGGGTGGAAACGAGGTAACGCAAGGCGTCAGCGGCGTCGTCTCCACTGGAGCCGTCATCGTCGGAATCGACTTTGAGAACATCTTCCGGGCGGGTGGGATCGTGCTGGCGGTTTAGTGGAAACGCCCGGTGGGGGCACCGGGCCTACATGGGGAGGTTGTAGTTTTGAAAATTTGATGAGAAATGTGAGAAATGTGAGAATACGCAGTTCTGTTCGGCAGGAGAATTGCTGGGAGAGGCGGAAAGGTGGAAAGGTGATGGGAGGCTGAAGAAGGCGCGGTTATTAAATGAAAAACTCTCGAACATTTTTGTCGCGTAGTCTCACACGACCATGCTCCGCCCGGGGGAGGCTCCGACTGGCGAAGTCCCGTTGCGATGGGTTAGGATTTGTTCGGTTTTTTGCTCCGGTTGGCTCGTTGGAGCAGGGCCAGCAATTCTTCTTCCGTCGCCCAGCCCAGCCAGAACAAGCGCAGGGATTCCACCGCTCGCTTATTGGGACGCTGGCCCGTCCAAAGCATCAACAGCAGGGCCGCGATCAATACACAGTAAATCTGAATGGTGACTCCCTCCGGGGACTCGGCCAGCCAATGCCGGCAGTTGAGGATGGTTTTGATCCACTTGAAAAACAGTTCAATCTGCCAGCGCTGCCGATAAATCAAGCCAATCAACTCCGCCGAGAGGTCTTCCCGCTGGGTGACCAAATGAAAAATCTCTCCGTTGGCCTCAAGGCGCACCACGCGCAGCACCGGCCCCGTTCCGTGAACTCCCAGACGCGCCAGGCGGTCCCACACCACTCCAGCCTGGCGGTCGGCCAAGCTGAGGGGGCGATCCGGACCCACCGGTTCCAGGATGGTGTTGTTGTTCAGGCGAAAAACGAAGTCACTGCCTTGAGCGACCAGGTTCGCCAAAAAGGCATGATCGTTACTGTAATGGCGATCAGCCACTTTCATGCCCCCGGGTTGAATCTTTTTGGCCAAAACCTTGCGTTCGCAGACGTTGCCGGGCGTAATGGTCCAATCCTCGGGAATTTGATCGAAGACCGAAAAATGCAGGTGCAAGCGGATGGCCGAACCATGCCCAGCGGCCGGAGCCCAAGCCATGCGGGACACCGCGCGCAGCACGGTGCCATCGACGGCGGTGAGCGTGCCCAGGGCTTGACGCACGCGCGCATCGCCTCCCTGATTTTGGCCTCGAGCTTGTTGGGCCAAGCTGCGCACCACTTGTTCGAGCACCTCCGGCGCAAACACGTGCTGCGCGTCCGAAAAGCTGCTTTCCACCAGCGGGCGCGCGCTGATCTCCCGCATTTTCTGGCAGTGGCTCACGTGGCAAAGAGCGCGCATGCTGGTTACGACCGGGTTGAAAATACAGAACAGAAACGACGAAAAGTAATCCTCCGCCACCAGGGTGCGCCGGGGATCTTGCTCACTGGCGCTCACTTCGCTCGCCGGGCGTGCTTTCAGGCGAGGCAACAGCTCCCGGCGAAAGCGCTCCAGCATTTGCCAGCTTCGCAACTGTTCTTCCTGGATTCCGATGTACTCAGGCGCCACGCTGCAAGCAAACCCCAAATGCCTAAATCGTACAAGTTACAATTGTGTTACGAAGCCTATTCCACCCTTGCTCACCATGCTAACTTACCGCCATGGCGCTCAACTCCCGGATACTTTGGTCTCAGCAACTTCCCTGCCGAACAGAACTGGAGAATACGGGCATTTTTGGCGAATTTCGAGGTGAGAAATGTGAGAAATTCCGTCACATTTCTCAGATTTCTCAGATTTCTCACATTTTTGGAGTGGCCAACCCTCGCCCCCGTTTTCCGCCGAAAGCGCTTCCACTTTCGCCAACGCTATGGTGGACAGGTCGGAGGGCAGGCTGTCTGCGCTAAGGGCGCGGGAATACCGATAAGCAAGAAGTCTCGTGAACAGGCCTTGACTTTCCGTACGCGACGCGTTGCTGCGTCCGAGGACGGAACGCACTCCGAGGACGGGACGCCGCGTGGGGGGAGGATTTTCGATTTTTGATTTTTGATTTGCGATTGAGGGCGAGAGAATAAGCAGCCGCGTGGGGGCACGCGGCCTACAACGGACCGGGCCGGATCCGACCGGGCATCTACTGTTCTGGT
>CAZHLB010001085.1:0-2270 GCA_964533005.1 uncultured Saprospiraceae bacterium | reverse complement strand
GGGCGGATTCTCGCAGATTATCCGTGAGAATCCGCCCAATCCGTGTCATCCGCGTTCCCATCCTCCTCGCGCATAAGTTGACGGCATTAGGCTCCAAGTTGCCGCTTCACTGACCCAATAAATTTTCTTTCACCATGAAAAAAATAGAAATCGTAGGCGTCGTGGGCGCAGGAACAATGGGTTCCGCCCTGGCGCAGAAGTTTGCCCAAGAGGGCTTCAAAGTCTGGCTCGCCGACATGTCCATGCAGCACGTGGAGCGAGGTTTGGCAGGCATCCAAAAAACGCTGGCGGAAGGCGTGGAGCGAAAAGTTTTCACCGAAGAACAGGCGCAGCAAACCCTCGCCAACATCTCCGGCACGGTCAAGCTGGAAGACCTGGCAACCTGCGACCTCGTCGTTGAAGCCATTTTTGAAAACTTCGAAGCGAAAAGCAGCCTGTTCAAAAACCTGTCCGCCATCGTGCCGCCGGAGACCATTTTGGCGACGAACACTTCCTCGTTTTCCGTCACCGAACTGGCGGCGGCGGTCAGTCGGCCGGAGCGCTTCATTGGGCTGCACTATTTTTACCATGCCGCCAAAAACCGGCTGGTGGAAATCATTCCCGGCGAAAAAACTTCGCAAGCCACGCTCAACGCCTGCCATCGTTTCTCCATCCAATCTGGGAAAGACCCGATTTTCACAAAAGACCGTTACGGCTTTGCCGTCAACCGCTTTTTCGTGCCCTGGCTGAATGAGGCGGTGCGGCTGCTCGACGAGGTCGGCGGAATAAATTCCGCTGCTACGGTTGACGCCGTTTGCAGGGGAATTTTCGGCATCGGCATGGGACCTTTTGCCTTGATGAATGCCACCGGCGTGCCTATCGCTCTTCATGCGCAGCGCACATTGGAAGTTTTTGGAGCTTCGTACAAACCTGCTGTCCTGCTGGAACGGCAGGTAGGAAGCGGGAAAAATTGGGAATTGGAAGACGGCATTCCCGCCCTGTCGCCGGAACTGGAAAAGACCATCCGGGAGCGGATGCTGGGCTGCGTGTTTTTCGTTTGCTCCCAGATTTTGGAAGAAAAAGTGTGCAGCCCCGCCGAACTGAACCGGGGCGCAAAAATCGGCTTGCGCTGGAAAAAAGGACCCGTCGAGTTGATGAGGCAAAGCGGCGAGGGCGAAGTGCGCAGGCTGGTGGAGCAATACGCCAATTTGTACGGTGAAAAAATGCCGACCGGCATTGCCGCAGCCAACTGGAAAATGGAATACGTCACGCTGGAAATGCGGGGCGACCGAGCCGTCGTCACCCTCGCCCGACCGGAAGAACTGAACGCCTTGAACGAGGAGGTGGTCGCCCAATTGGACGAGAAATTTTCCATCGCCGATGCCGACCCTGCCGTGAAAACCATTTTCCTCACGGGCAACGGCAAGGCATTCGTGGCAGGCGCCGACATTCGTTTTTTCGTGAAAAACATGAAGGCGAGGGCGCTGGAAAACATCGTGGCTTTCACCAAATACGGGCAGGTAGTTTTTGACAGGATTGACCACTCCGCCAAGCGGGTCGTGGCGCTCCTCGATGGGCTGGCGCTGGGCGGCGGCTTGGAACTTGCCCTCTGCGCCGACCTGCTGCTGGCGACGCCAAAAGCCTCGATGGCTTTCCCCGAAACTGGCATCGGCATCTACCCTGGCTTGGGCGGCACGCAGCGCACGGCGAACAAGGTTGGAAAAGGGCTTGCCAAATACCTCATCCTCACCGGAAAGATGCTGACCGCCGCCGAAGCCGCTGAAATCGGGCTGGTGGATGCGGTGATTTCCCACGACGAACTGTTCGACCTGCTGGACGGCAAAACCGCCCTGCCGCAAGCTGCCCAACCAGCGCCCGACGGCAAGTGGGCAGCCCTCGAAGACCTGTACGAAAGAAACCGTTTTTCTGCCATCGTCGGGGGGGATTATGTCAACGGCAACCTTCCCGCCGAAGAAGTCGCCAAGTTGGGCAAAACGATGCGCCAAAAAGCGCCAGTTGCCATGCGGATTGCCGAGCGGCTCATCGAAGCGGGCGAAGGCGTTGCCTCGGAGTTGGAGCAACTCGTCCCGGTTTTCAGCACTTCGGATGCGCTGCTGGGGCTGACTTCGGTGGGGAAACGGGTGGAGTTTGAGGGGAAATAGGTTCACCTCTCTTTGTACGGCTTTCAGTTTCATTCGAAGCGCAACGTCGACAGGGTTCCAAACCCCTGCCGACGTTGTACCACCTTTTTCAAATCATTTAAATACCCGGCAGTCCAGGCTTTCAGCGGC
>CAZHLB010001084.1:873-2270 GCA_964533005.1 uncultured Saprospiraceae bacterium | reverse complement strand
GTCAGCTTTCGGCTAAAATTTGTTTTTCCACATCATGCTTTCCACCGGCTTATCCGTGCGGACGGTGTACTTAGCGTCCTGTTTTTTGTTGTAAAAATTCTCTATTTCCCCGTCCACCTTGAAATAAATCAACTGCCCGATAGGCATGAATTTGTACACCCGAACAGGTTGCGTGCAAGAAATTTCAAGCGTCCAGGTATTGCAAAAACCCACGTCACCCTTGCCAGCCGTCGCATGAATATCAATGCCGAGCCGCCCGACGCTGCTCTTGCCTTCGAGGAAAGGCACGGAGTTGAAAGTCTCCGTGTATTCTTCCGTCACGCCGAGGTAAAGGGTGCCCGGTTGCAGCACGAAACCCTCGTCGGGGATTTCAAAATGCTCGATGGCATTGTGTTTTCGGGCATCCAATTCATGGTTTTGGTAGGTGGCGAGCCACTTGCTGAGGTGCACGTCGTAGGAATTGGTGCCGAGGCATTCCCGGCGAAACGGCTCGATGACAATTTCACCGGCATCAATGGCTTCGAGGATTTTTTTGTCGGTTAGAATCATGGAAGTTGTCAGACCAGTCAGCACTTCAAGTGCTGACTGGTCTTGGCTAAAAATGAGGCGGCGAAAATAGGTATGCAGGTTGAGGAATGCGAGATGAAAATTTTCGGCAGCAAGGCTTAATTTTGGCGGCTTTTTGAAAATCGGCGACCTGCAAAAATCCCGCCGCCGATTTCCTCCAATCATTGATAAATAGTTGAGGTGAAAGACTTTACAGATTTACTCGGACGCATGATGCTCTCCTTCATTTTCCTGTACGAAGCCTATGACAGCGTCTTTTTTTTCAAGGAAACCAAGCTGAAAATGGCAATCTACGGGCTGACCTGGAACCAAGACCTGCTGCTCTACGGCGCTATTTTCCTCCTCACGATAGGCGGTTTGATGGTGCTGTCGGGCTACCGTTCCAGCCTCGGCGCATTCCTGTTGATGCTCTACTGGATACCCGTGACTTTCATCGTCCATGACTTTTGGAACCTGTCGAAGGAATGCCCGGTGCAATTCACCTGCTTTGATTTGAAGGGACATGAATTTGTGGTGCAGGAATATTACCGCCGGACGCAGAGCATTTTATTCATGAAAAATATTGCCATCCTGGGCGGCTTGCTTGTGATTTTGGTGAACGGCAGCGGCAGGTACAGCATTCGGCGGCTGTTCGCCACGACGAGAGTGCCGGGGGCTTAAAGCTGACAGGTGGAAAATCCCGTCCGGGGGGGAAAATTTTGTAAGCAAATTTAGGCTATTCAATCCTTCTACCATTAATTTTATTCCGTTATCGGCTATTTGATTGTTACTTTTTAAATTTCAGAAACAAAGAATGATATCATTGGAATTTCTAAACAATTTAATTCATA
>CAZHLB010001084.1:0-863 GCA_964533005.1 uncultured Saprospiraceae bacterium | reverse complement strand
GTAAAAATTTGTCAAATAATTTTCCCCACCGGATTCGGTTTTCCACCTGTCAGCTTTTGGCTCGATTCCTTCGCCCAAACTTTCAGAAATGAAAATTCTCAACGACCGTCAAATCCGCCAGAAAATAAAGCGCCTCGCCATCGAGATTGCCGAGCACAATTTTGAGGAGGAAGAAATCATCCTCGCAGGCATCAACAACAACGGCATGAGCTTCGCCCGCCTGCTGCTGGATGAATTGCTCACGTTGACGGAGCAATCCATCACCATCACCCGCCTGCGCCTCAATCCAGCCGACCCACTTGCTGCTGAAATCCACCTGGAAATGCCCATCGAATCCATTCGGGACAAGGTCATCATCATCGTTGACGACGTAGCGAACACGGGGCGGACGATTTTTTATGCCATCAAACCCTTGCTCGAAACCTTGCCGAAAAAAATCGAAGTCGCCGTCCTGGTTGACCGCAAGCACAAGTCTTTTCCAATCAATGTGGACTACGTCGGACTTTCCCTTGCCACCACTTTGCTTCAAGACATTGACGTTCAAATCCGGGATGTCGAAGAATTCAGTGCCTTCCTCAAATAGTGATTTGGTGATTTAGTGATTTGGTGGGTGGGACGTCTGATGTCCCACCCACCAAATCACCCATTCACCAAATCACCAAATAAAAAAGGGTTTGCCCGACTGACGTCTGGCAAACCCTGGAAATTTTACTACTCCAAGCGCCTCGTTTGGCGTTGAAGCAGCCCACACACTATGAGAACACCCAATATTTCTACTTAGGAACGGTCAAAAAATAACTTCCTGATTTTCTACGAGCGGCGGGGTTTTGAGACCCCGCACTTCGGCTTTATCGAAGTGCGGG
>CAZHLB010001083.1:0-2270 GCA_964533005.1 uncultured Saprospiraceae bacterium | reverse complement strand
AAAAGCGGGTGAAGACGGCGCTTGGAGAAATAGGCATCACGCCGCCCCGAGACCGAGCGGGGGAGAAAATACGTGGAAATTGCATTTTGGACAGGTGGTTGGTTGCTATTTGGGCGAAGGTAAGCGTTTTCGAAGGAGCGCAGCCAACCGGCAAAGACGTTCAAAATATGGGGTCGCAGTTGCAAACTGCGACCAGCGTGAAGGCGGCGCTGGCGAACCTGGTGAAATCGTTGCGGAGCGAATGATTTCATCCCGAAGCCTTGGTGATAAAGGCTTTGGGCAAGGAACATGGTTTGGCAGCCCCTTTATCGGCGTATAAGTCGCCAAATCACGCTTTTTTTATTGAATTTGGCGAGTCAAAAAAATTAGACTCGCCAAATTTACTCCTCTTGTTTTACATTTGGCGAGCTAAAAAAATAAGACTCGCCAAATTCATGCTTTTTGCCTTGTATTTGGCGAGACGTAAAAAAAGCGTCGCATGAAATTAGCTGGAAGGGTCAAGGAAATTGCCAAGTTGAAAAGCCTGCTGGAAAAGGATGAATCGGAATTTGTAGCGGTTTATGGTCGTCGGCGGGTTGGGAAAACCTACTTAGTTCGGCAGGTCTATGCCGGGCAAATCGTGTTCGAGTGCAGCGGCTTGCACCAGAAAGACATGACGCAACAATTGGAAAACTTCTGGCTCGCACTTGCCGAATACAACAAAACCGGGCAGCCGGCGCCGACGCCGAGGACTTGGCTGCAAGCTTTCTCACAATTAAAAAACTACATCAATGAGCTAGAGCCTGGTAAAAAGAAGGTTGTTTTCCTGGATGAAATTTCCTGGTTCGAGACGCCCCGCTCCGGGTTCCTGGCGGCGGTGGACAATTTCTGGAACCAGTTCTGCACCAAACGGGAGGACATCATCCTCATCATTTGCGGCTCGGCGGCGTCATGGATTATCCAAAAAGTCGTCAACGACCGGGGCGGGCTGCACAACCGAATCACGCAGCACATCCAACTCATGCCCTTTCGCCTGGGCGAAGTGAATGCCTTGCTCGAAATGCGGAACATCCAGCTTTCGCCGCAAGACACGGCGCTGTTGTACATGTGCGTCGGCGGCATCCCTTTTTATTTGAAGGACTTGCAGCCCGGCAAGAGCGTCCCTCAAATGTTAGACGAACTGCTGCTCGGCAGCCAGGCGACTTTGAAGAACGAGTTTCCAAACCTTTATGCCGCACTTTTCAGGCACAACGAGCGGCACGAAACCGTTGTGCAGGCATTGGCGCAAAAAAACAAGGGGCTGACCCGCAACGAAATCATCGAAGCCACGGGCTGGAAAAGCGGGGGCGCTCTGTCCTTAGTGCTGGAGGAACTGCTGCAATGCGGTTTCATCCAGCGGATTTACCCCTTTTCAAAAATCAACGAGGACTGCCTGTACCGCTTAATGGACGAGTATTCGCTTTTTTATTTCCGGTTTTTGCGCCACCGCACTGGCTCGGATAGCTGGCAACAAATCGCCGAAACGCCCGCCTTCAAAACCTGGACGGGCTACGCCTTCGAGAACCTCTGCTTCCGCCACGTTTTTCAAATCAAGCAGGCAATGGGCATACACGGCATCGTCTCCAACGAGTATTCATGGACAAGGAAGGGCGGCGCTGATGCGCCCGGTGCGCAAATTGATTTCATCATTGACCGCAGCGACAACTGCATCAACCTGCTCGAACTGAAATTTCACAAAATCCCCTTTGAAGTCACGAAGGACTACGCCGCTCAACTCCAACAAAAAGTGGCAATTTTCAAGCAGCACACCCGTACCCGCAAAAACGTCTTCGTCACCCTGCTCACGGCGGCAGGGGCGGTGAAAAACATGCACTATTTAAGTGTGGTGACGAATGGGTTGGAGTTGGAGGATTTGTTTCGGGAATGAGCGGCGGCATTTTTCAGGCAGTGCGCCTCCGATGGTGGGGTGTCTTCCATGCTGTCAACTAAACTCCCATCCTGCTGAAAGACATTGTGGAAGACACCGCACCATCGGGTTGCCGTCAAAGACGTTGATAATATTGGGTTGCAGTTTCAAACTACAACTAGCGTAAAGGTTAATTGTGGAAAAATGGAAAAGGAAAGATTTGTTGTTTTGCTGGGTCGAGGAAACTTGAACCAGCAGGGTTCGATTTTTTGCGCCAGCAATTCCACCTCCTCCCACGTGCTGCCGTCGTCCACCAAATCGAGCATCGAGAGGCGGTAAATCAGGATGAATTCCCGCCCGACTTTTTGCCGGATTTGCCGCACGA
>CAZHLB010001082.1:0-2274 GCA_964533005.1 uncultured Saprospiraceae bacterium | reverse complement strand
GTGCTGATTATGCAAAACGGGCAGGTGGTGGAACAAGGAAAAACGGCGGAGATTTTTTCAAATCCGCAGCATCCTTACACCTTGAACTTGCTGAATAATTATCGGCTTCGGTCAACAAGCGACCACCTTTCCGAAAGTTTGAAACTTTCGGAAAGGTCTTTCACCCAAAAAATGCCCCCCGTCCTTTCCGTGAAAAATTTGTCCACCTGGTTTCCTGCGAAACGCAACTTTTTTGGCAAAACCACCGAACACGTCAAAGCGGTGGATGAAGTCAGTTTTGAAGTGCAGCCTGGCGAGACGCTTGGCGTGGTTGGCGAATCGGGCAGCGGCAAAACGACGCTGGGGCGCACCATTCTTGGCTTGCTCAAGCCGACTGCCGGGCAGGTTTTTTATCGGGAAAAAAACCTGACCCAACTGCCTGAAAATGAATGGAAAACCTTGCGCCGGGAATTGCAAATTATCTTTCAAGACCCCTGGAATTCTTTGAATCCCCGTCTGTCTGTCGGCGCTGCCATCGCCGAGCCGATGCGGGTGCATGGCATTTTGCCAACGCAAAAAGAGCGGCACGAGCAGGCGCTTGAATTGCTGGAAACGGTCGGTTTGGAAGCGAAGCATTTTCACCGCTTCCCGCATGAATTTTCCGGCGGGCAGCGGCAGCGGCTTTGCATCGCCAGGGCTTTGGCTTCGGAGCCAAAATTCATCGTCTGCGACGAGTGCGTCTCTTCGCTCGACGTGACCGTGCAGACGCAAGTGCTTGATTTACTGATGAAATTGAAAGAGGAAAAAGGCTTGACTTACATTTTCATTTCCCACGACTTGTCGGTGGTGCGGTTGGTGAGCGACCGGGTGGCGGTGATGCAGGCGGGGAAAATCGTGGAGATGGGTGGGGTGGGGGAGGTGTTTTTTCAGCCGAAGATGGCGTACACGAGGCAACTATTATCTGCCATTTCTGCCGGAGTTTGATACATCACCAGCCCAATCCCTTCCCCCTGATTTTTTCAAAAAACGCCTCTCGTTGCCCCTTGCTCAATGGCAAATGAAGCTTGCCAATGTTGACCATGTTCCCTTCCACGCTGCTGATTTTTTCCAAATTCACGATGTAGGAACGGTGAATGCGCACGAACTGACCGGCAGGCAGCGCCTCCTCCAACTGGCTCATGGACATCAGCGTGACCACCCGCTCCGTCGCCGAGTGAATGCGCACGTACTTCTGCAACGCTTCGATGAACAGGATTTCGTCGAAGACCATTTTCACGATTTTGTAGTCCGATTTCACGAAAAAATAGGTTGGCACGTGAGCTTCAACGTCGGCAGGGTTCTGAACACTGCCGACGTTTGGCAAGGCAATTTCTCGTCCTCGTTCGAGCCACTCGATGGCTTTGCAGGCGGCTTTGAAAAAACGCTCGAACTCGATGGGCTTGAGCAGGTAATCCAGCACGTCAAGCTCGTAGCCTTCGAGGGCGTGTTCGGAGTAGGCGGTGGTGAGAATGGTGGCAGGGCGTTTTTTCAGCATCCGCAGAAGTTCCAGCCCGGTGAGGTTGGGCATTTGGATGTCGAGAAAGAGGATGCCGGGTTGGTGCTTTTCGAGGGCAAATTTTGCTTCGATGGCGTTGGCGCAGGTTGCTGCCAGCTCCAATTGCGGCACTTTGGCGACGTGCGAGGCGAGCAGTTCCCGTGCGAGGGGCTCGTCGTCAACGATGATGCAGGTGTGTTTTTTCATGCCTTTTTCAATTGCAGGATGAGGTGGATGCTGAACGTTTCGCCTTCGTTTTTCACTGCCAGCGAATGCCTGCCCGGGTAGTCCAGTTCCAGCCGACGCCGCACGTTTTGCAACCCTATGCCGCCGGAAGTGGTGGTCGGGGCGGCAGTCGGGGCGCTGTTTTGAATGGAAAAGGCGAGCGTTCCGTCGTCGCCGACTTCGCTGTGGATTTTTATCCAGGCACTTTCGTCGTGGTCGAGATGGCTGTGTTTGAAGGCATTTTCCACGAAATTGATGAGCAGCATGGGCGCTATTTTCCAGCCGTCGAGGTTGCCTTCTGCGAAAAAATCCACGTTGGTGGAGCGGGGCTTGCGCAGCAGGTGCAACTCCACGTATTGCCGCAGCGTCTCGATTTCTTTTTTCAAAAAAACCTGCCCTTCGCCGCCTTCGTAAAGCACGTAGCGCAGCAGCGTGGATAGTTTGGCGACCATCGGGGCGGCGTTGTCGTGCTTTTGCAGGGCGAGGGTGTAAATGTTGTTCAGGGCGTTGAACAGGAAATGGGGATTGATTTGGGA
>CAZHLB010001081.1:0-2282 GCA_964533005.1 uncultured Saprospiraceae bacterium | reverse complement strand
CAGAGCTTCCTCTTTTTCGCAGGAAAAACAAGCGAGGGCAAGCGGCGGCTGCCACCGGAAAGACGTCCGACAAGGCTTCATGGTCGCGGGATTTAAAAGGTGACCAGCAGCTTTTGCATTATCATTTGGTGCTTACAAATGTAAGGTTAGAATTGGGACGGGACTTGCACATATCTTGCAATCGCTTGCACATATCTTGCAAAATGCGCCCGGCGAGGGCGTTTTTGCTTGGCGGTTGGAGCGGAAGGGCGAGTTTTCTACCTTTGGAAAAAAATTTAGCGCATGAATATCGAAGCCAGCAAACTGGAACTTATCAAACTGATTGCCGACGTGCAAAGTGAACAGTTGGTGGAGCAGTTGAAAAAGATGGTCAAATTCTGGGAGAAAAAAGCTGCCGCTGGCAATGGAGCAGCCTTCGTCACTCCACTTGAACGAGAAGAGCCGGAATGGCTTAGGCTTGCTAAACAACCTATGCCTGAGCACATCTCTTTGGAAGAATTGGCAAAACAGCAGAACTACAGCGGCGAAAAACTGCGCCAAGCATTTCAAGAATGGGACTATTCTCTTTTTGAAGACCAGTCCCTCGAAGAACTCCTCAATTCCCTGACGCCATGAAAAACTACTTGTTCGACACCAACCTGGTCGTGGCTTTGGTTCGAAGCCAGGTTTTTGAAACAAACTTTGAGAAGGATTATTCTTTTGCCGCCAACCGCATGACTATTTCCGTTGTGGTAGAAGGAGAGCTTGAATCGCTTGCTATTCAATGGAATTGGGGCTTCGGCAAAATTCAAAGGCTTCACGCCATCTTGCAAAATTTCGTGATTTCTCCAATTAAAATGCAGTCCATCATCAACGCCTACGCCCGCATTGACGCCTACAGCCAGGGCAAACTCCCCGGCAACCCCCTTCCATCCGGCATGTCCTCCAGAAACATGGGAAAAAACGACCTCTGGATTGCCGCCACTGCCCACGCCACCAATGCCACTTTGCTCACTACAGACCAAGATTTCAACCACCTCGATGGCGTTTTTTCTCAACTTGGATAGAATTGATATTCAGCCTTACTTGCCTTAATTCCGCTTGCCAGTTGCTCCTCCTTTTTTATTCAGCAAAACCTAAGTTTCATTCATTCATGAGCAACTTTCCGCCAATCTTTTCCGACTTTTAGCCTCGCCAAAACAAACAGCCCTCGCCATTCAGGATACGAGCAAAAACTTCCAAATCCTACGTGCCATGAAGTTCCTTGCTCGACACATTCGCCGCCTTCCCGGGATTCGTTGGGAAATCATCGCCGTCTCCTTGCTCCTGGCATTGGTTTGTCTTCAGGTTCATTACCCTTCGTTTGCATTGATTGACGAGGCTCGCTACCGGGTTTTTGAGACGGCATTTTTAGCCGCCATCGTTTTCATTATCCTGTTTACCCTGCTGCAATACTTCCAAAATCGAGATGGCAGCTATTTTTTTTACTCGCTCTACCTGGCTTGCTCCCTGTTCTATTTCATCAAAATTTTCCCCGGCGTCTTGCCGGCAGTGCTCGACGAGGGAGCGGCGTTGAAGGCATTTATTGCCTTCCGGCGCAAATTTGGGGCGGAAGCCGAAGTTGCCGTTTCGATGCTACTGGCAACGACTTATTGCCTTTTTATCCAGCATTTTCTGGAGATGAAAACCAACTTTCCCAGGCTGAACAGGATGGTCAACTTCGGGTATTTCCTCTTTCTGGGTTACACACTTTTAGATTTGTTGCTCTTGCTAACTATCGGCAAATCAACAGCCTTTGAAATGGCGGCAAAATTTTCCCTCGCCCTTCCTGCCATCTACGTAATGGCTGTCATTTACAAGCAAAACAACAGGCTTTTCAACCTCATCCTGCTCGGCTCGATTACCCTCATGATGGGCGCCGCCACAACGGGTATCATTATTATGGCAATGAAAAACGGGCTGTACGGCGACGACCCGGCGCTCCTTTTTGCCCGGAGCATTCATTCGCATCAGGCGTACTTTCAAATTGGTGTCATGGTGGAAATTTTGCTGTTCTCCACCGCCCTGGGTTACAAAAGCCTGTTGGCTGAAAAAGAGAAAAACAAAGCCCTGCTGCAAGCCGCCGAAGCTCGCCGCCTGCATGACCTTGACGCTGTGAAAACTCGCCTGTACACCAATATCACCCACGAGTTTCGCACACCGCTGACCATCATTTTGGGCATGGCGCAGAGCCTCGAAAGTAGCGGCGGGGGGGGGGGGGGGGGGGGGGCGCCCCCCCCCCCCGCCCCCCCCCCCCCCCAAAA
>CAZHLB010001080.1:0-2287 GCA_964533005.1 uncultured Saprospiraceae bacterium | reverse complement strand
TTTGCAGAACTGGCGGGTGTTGTTTAAAATAAAATTGGGTGTGGTTTTTTTTTAGTAATTTTTTTAAAAAAATTTCATAAAAAAAGACCTCTCTCTGCTACCGTTTTCTCGTGCGCCAGCAACCATTCCTTCCGCCATAGCCAACCGCCATAGCCTGAAAATTTTCCATCTGAACCCACCACCCGGTGGCAAGGAATGATAATCGCAATGCCGTTGTCGCCATTCGCTTTCGCAACTGCCCGCACGGCGGCTGGGTTGCCGACAGCTTCGGCTTGCTGCTTGTACGAGCGAGTTTTTCCGAAAGGAATTTCCTGCAAAACTGACCAAACCTGCCGCTGAAATGGAGTGCCAAATTGCGCCAGCGGCAAATCGAACCGAGTCAGCTTACCTTCAAAATATACCTTCAATTGGGCGTCCAATTTTTCAAAAAATGGATGTGCGCCAGGCGTAATTTCCGCCCGTAGCCATTTTTTCAGCCGCTTGATTTGTGTTTCCAACATTCGCCGGTCGGTGAATTCCAGTAAACAAATGCCCTCGTCCGTTGCGCCTGCGAGCATGGGCCCCAGCGGGGTGAGCAGACGAGTGACGGTAATAATTTGCCGCTGGAGACTTTCTTTTGGTGCAAACCCGGTGGTCTTTTTGAACGTCTCGCCAAAGCCGCTGAGGCTTTCGTAGCCATTTTCAAAAGCAACCTCGGTGACTCGCTCGCCGAATTTGATTTGCCCAAAAGCCGAGTTGATGCGAGCCATTCGCAGGTAAGCCTGGAAAGTGATGCCGTGATTTTTTTTGAACCAGCGGCGCAGGCGGCTCGGCTCGATGCCTCGCTTTTCAAGGTCGAAATCACGCAGGCGAAGGGATGGATTTTGAGAAATTTCTGCCAGCAACGGCTGCACCCAATCAGGTGCGTCGCCTTGTGGTTGCATCGGTTGGCAAACTTTGCAAGGGCGGTAACCATGCGCCAAAGCGTCTTTTGCGGAAGCGAAATAGGCTACGTTTTCAGGCTTCGGCTTGCGAGCGGTGCAGGTTGGGCGGCAGAAAATGCCGGTGGTTTTAATGGCGGCGAAAAAGATGCCTTCGAATTGGCTGTCTTTTTCAACGAGCGCCGTGAACATAGTTTTCTGGTCGGGAAGATTGCGGATGAACATGGTTGAAATTTTGGCTCATGTCGGTTTTGAGGGAAGCCTCAGTGCCGCCAAAATCCAGTTTGGCGGTGGCTCCCTTAGCCAAACTGGTGTTTGGGGACACTTTTGTCCCAAAGCCGCCATGGGCCGCAAAAATAGCCTGTCGCAATTCCCACCTGCAACCGAAAACCGAACAAGGAATTTTTTGAGCGATTGCTTTGCAAACATTGAAAAGTTGCCATTTTTGGCAACCCGAACAAGTCCATCAAAACGAACAGAAAACTTGCCTGCCATGACCAACTCGCCCGTCATCAACGAAAGTGAAATCGTCGCCTACTACGACAACTGCCAGATTGACTACGCCATGCTCTGGCATCTGAACAGCCAGCTTTGCATGCACTACGGTTACTGGGAGCCGGGCGTCCGCCGCCTGCGGCAAGCTTTGAATTTGATGAATCAAAAAGTCGCCGAATGTGCACGAATCACTGCTTCCGACGTGGTACTGGACGCTGGTTGCGGCGTCGGAGGCTCCTCGATTTTTCTCGCAAAAAACTACAGCTGCCGGGCGCACGGCATAACGTTGAGCCAAAAACAGGTCGAGTCGTGCAGGCAAAATGCGGCGGCGCATGGCGTCTCTCACCTCGTTCAATTCGACCGGCAGAATTACCTCGCCACCGATTTTCCCGACCAAAGTTTCGACGTCGTTTGGGCGATTGAAAGCTCTTGCTACGCCTTCGACAAGCGGGATTTTTTGGCGGAAGCCTACCGATTGCTGCGCCCGGGCGGGCGGCTGGTGGTCGCTGATTTTTTCACCGTGCCGATGGCCGAGGGTAGCGAAGATGCCAAACTGATGCAGCGTTGGACGGACACTTGGGCAATCAAAAGTTACGCCGTGACGGAGGAATTCGAGGCTGGCGCAAAGGCGGAAGGCTTTGAAAATGTGGTAGTTAGGGACGTGACGCAGAATGTGTTGCCGAGCATTCGCAGGCTGTATTTTTACTTTTACCCAGGGCTGATTGCGACGAAGTTTTGCCAGCTTTTTGGCATCCGCAACCGCTTGCAGACGGCGAATACCTGGTCAACTTATTATCAATTCAAAGCCTGGAAAAAGGGACTTTGGAAGTATAATATCATCTCTGCTGAAAGGTGACACTTCGAAAACTGTC
>CAZHLB010001079.1:0-2296 GCA_964533005.1 uncultured Saprospiraceae bacterium | reverse complement strand
AAAAAGAGTGCGGCTCAAACATTGAATAACTCATGTTTTAAGCCCAATTTTTCTGCCGCCCAAAACTAAAGGCTTTTTCCAACCCCCTTCGTTTAACGAAAATTTAAGCCCCCGCCAAGCATCATTTCCCGGCAAGCCCCCGTTTTTGCGGCGGTTTTTCAGCAGGCATGATTTTGCGCAAGCAAAACCTCGCCGACTGAACAAAACAGCTCTTGTGACTCTTTGAAAAATCAAAGTCAAAGGCACTTGAACAGGTTTGGCAAGTTCGCCGGGTTCGCCGGGAAGCGCCTGAACCAATCAGACTCATCCGACGCAACTCACCGAACTATTCAAACTTTTCAATCCATATTTTCTAAACCAAATTCATTTTCCAACATGAAAAAACTTTGGATTCTCGCCAGCGCACTGCTGCTCTCGAACCTCATTTTCTTTACCAGTTGCACCGAAGACGAAGGCACTGGCAATGACCTCGCACCCCTCGTCCAACTCACCGATGGCCCCACGCCTGATGTTGTCGTCGGGCACGATGCCACCACGACCATCACGGTTGAAGTCACCAAAGGCACTGCTCAACTGAAAGCCTTTCGGGTACTGGAAGGTAGCGACGCCGTTGATTTTAGCCGCCTGACCATTGACGGCTCTGCCGCTGCGGCGAACCCCGTCCTGCTGGTCGGTGCGGACAAGGATGGTTTCACCAAAGAAATCAAGATTGACGTCCACGACTCCCACGAAACGAAGACCTATACTGTTCGGGTGGAGGACGAAAACGGCTTGACCGATGAAGTGACTTTCGACGTGACTGTCGAAGAAGAAATTGAGTTTTCCGCCAATGGCATTCTTTTCAACCAGGCTGGTCCCGCAGGCACCGGCGCTATTGACCTCGACAGCGGCGACGGCACCGGCACCAATGACCCGGAAGCAGACCTGCGTGACCTGGGCATTGACTCTACCTCGACCGACCCGGTTACCGAATGGCGGCAGCGGGTAGGCGGCATCAATGGCAGCGAAGTCCGTTACCTGGGCAACGATGCCACGAACACCGAGCTGGACTTCACGAAAGTGGCTTCGAAAGAAGCCATCGAAAAAGCATTCACCGACGCTGACGCATTGGCTGCAGCCAACACGATTACCAGCACCGACGGCATCCAGGGCTGGGGTGATTTCAAAGTGAGCCACAGAATAGCGGTGAACGACATCTTTGTCGTGAGTGCAAACAGCAAGTACTACCTGGTTCACGTGGACGACGTGGTCGTGACAAGTGCAGACCCGAACGACAACAGCGACCATTACATCCTTTCCATCAAGTATTGATGCTGCTGTTTTAGCTGCATTTTCCTCAAAAAACTGCCAAAAAGGCGCTCCCTACCGGTGCGCCTTTTTGTTTTCGTTAACATGGCACACTGCTTGGTTAAAACGTGGAGCGGTAAATTTGCCGCCGTTTTGAAGGCAGGCTACCTGAGAAATTGGGATGACTCTGCACCTCGAAACTTTCCCAACTTGCTCATTTTCAAATTCATTTAAAAAATTAAAGCACGATGTTGAAGCAAATCAAAATCGGATTTTTCGCTCTGCTGGCAGTTGCTTTTTTAGCAAGCTGCAAAAACGACAAGGATGGCGCTACTGATGCCGCCGTTCAAAGCGCAGCCGGAACGGACGCAACCGCTGCAACAGATGCAGCGGCTGCAACGGATGCCGCCGCTTCGCAACAATCCACCGGCTTTGCCACGCAAGCGCCTGGCGCAACTACGGCTGCCGGTCAGCCTGTCAGCCCGACGACTCCGCCTGCCACTGCACCCGCTCCGACGGGACCCACCACTACGGTTGAATTTTCTGAAACCACCTACGATTTTGGCAAAGTGAAAGCACCAGAGAAAGTGCGCCACAAATTCAAGTTCAAAAACACCGGCAAAGAGCCGCTCATCATCAGCAGCGCCAAGCCGAGCTGTGGTTGCACCGTGCCGAGCTGGCCCAAGGAGCCGATTGCTCCTGGCAAGACCGCCGAAATCGAAGTCGAATTCGATAGCAAAGGTAAGAGCGGGCCCACTTCGAAAAACGTGACCGTCACTGCGAATACCGACCCGCCGCAAACGATGCTGTACTTCAAGGCAGACATCACGGCGGAACCCGGCGCAGCCGGTGCGCAGCAGAATCACTAATTCTTGCCTGATTTTTTCAAAAAAAAGCCTGTACGAGCCATCTTCGTGCAGGCTTTTTTTATGGCTGAATGGTGCAACTGGATATCGCTCTATTTTTTGATTAAATGATTGATGATTACATGATTACATGATTGTTGATG
>CAZHLB010001078.1:0-2298 GCA_964533005.1 uncultured Saprospiraceae bacterium | reverse complement strand
CTGAAATTCCAGTTGGGCTTGAAAATCAAAATCTCAAATTCATGCCCGACCTAAGCGCAAACCTCGCAGGCATCCGTTCCCCCAACCCCTTCTGGCTCGCCAGCGCACCGCCCACCAACTCCGGCTATCAAATCATGAAAGCCTTCGACGCAGGCTGGGGCGGCGCCGTCTGGAAAACCCTCGGCGTGCCTATCATCAACACGTCCAGCCGCTACGGCAGCATCAATTATCGCAGCAGCCGCATGGTCGGCTTCAACAACATCGAGCTGATTTCCGACCGACCGCTGTCGGACAACCTGCGGGAAATCGAGCAGGTGAAAAAATACTTTCCGAACCATGCCGTCGTCGCCTCGCTCATGGTCGAGTCCAAAGCGGAGTGGCATCAAATCGTGAAAGACGTTGAAAATGCAGGCGTGGACGGCATCGAACTGAACTTCGGCTGCCCGCACGGCATGTGCGAACGAGGCATGGGCAGCGCCGTCGGGCAAGAGCCGGAAATCCTGAAACTCATCGTCGGTTGGGTAAAAGAAGCGGCGACCGTGCCCGTCATCGTCAAGCTCACGCCCAATATTTCCGACGTCACCGAGCCAGCCGTTGCCGCTTCGCAAGGTGGCGCAGACGCCATTTCGCTTATCAACACTATCCAAAGTATCATGGGCATTGACTTGGACACCTTCGTGCCCTTCCCAAATGTGGACGGAAAAAGCACCAACGGCGGCTATTGCGGGCCCGCCGTCAAGCCCATCGCTTTGAACATGGTGAAAAATTGCGCCCAGCATCCCGGCGTCGGCATTCCCATTTCCGGCATCGGCGGCGTGGAAAACTGGCGGGATGCCGTCGAGCATATCCTCCTCGGAGCAAGCACGGTGCAAGTCTGCACGGCGGTGATGCACTACGGCTTCGGCATCATCCGGGAAATGCTGCCGGGGCTGGAGAATTTTATGCGGGAAAAAGGCTTCGAGCGCCTGACCGATTTCATCGGAAAAGCCTTGCCCAACGTGAAAACCTGGGAGCACCTGAACCTGAAATACAAAGTCACCGCCAGCATCAACCCGGAGCGGTGCATCGGCTGCCAACTTTGTTACACTGCTTGCGAAGACGGGGCGCATCAGGCGATTGCGCTTCCGCAAAACGGCTCCCGAATTCCTGAAATCATTGAAGAAAATTGCGTCGGCTGCAACATGTGCTCGCTGGTGTGCCCGGTGGAAAATTGCATCACGATGGTTCGCACGGACGACGGCAGCCGCACGGAAAATTGGAAGGATTACGTGGCGAGCGACAAAGCGCCGGTTACTTTCAACGATGAGCGGGCAGGCGGCAAGGGGCATTGGGTGCCGGAGCCGGTGGCGGCGTTGGGTGAAAGGTGACAGTTGTGATTGCATTTTGAAATTCACCGGGTGACTCCACAGCAGTTAAACTTGCTTTTTCCCCGGTTAAACGTTAGTTAAAGCAAAGCGCCACCAAGTTGCCAGCACCCTCGCAAACCGTTCATTCACTGCTTGTTGCGAAGCGTTTTATCAAAGTCTTAATGAAAACGCAGCCGCAACTTTGCCCAACGGCGCTTGTCTTGAACATCGCCGGAAGGCTGAAAAATCTACTTTTGACGCATTCGGTGATTGGTGATTGGTGATTAGTGACTGGTGATTAGGATGCCCCAATCACCAGTCACTAATCACCAATCACCAGTCTCCAATCACAAAATCAAAAAATCTTAAGTCATGGTAAAAAACACCTTGTTCGCACTTCTTTTTCTCGGCGTCGCCGCCTTGCCTGCAACTGCCCAGCGCATTGCCTACGTGGACGTCAACACCATTTTGGAAAGCATCGAGGAGTACAAAGGCGCTCAGACAGAACTCGATGCGCTCGCAGCCAAGTGGCGGCAAGACATTGCCAAAGAATACGACGTCATCAAAGGTCAGTACAACAAGTACCAGGCTGAGCAGGTGCTGATGAGCGACGATGCCCGCCGCCAAAAGGAAGATGAAATCATGGAAATGGAGAAGAAAGTGCGGGAGTTGCAGAAGGAAAAATTTGGGCCCGAAGGCGCTCTTTTCCAAAAGCGGAAAGAACTCGTGCAGCCCATCCAGGACAGGGTCTATGCCGCCATCGAAGACTATGCAGGCGACAAAGGTTACGACTTTATCTTCGACAAAAGCAGTGCTACCGGGATGATTTTCGCCAGCAACGCTTACGACAAAACCAGCGAGGTTTTGGAGCGGCTCAAGCGGAAATAATCACTGGAGAGAGGTGGGGGGGTTGGGGGGGGTGTTTTATTAATTTTTAATTAAAAAAAAAAAA
>CAZHLB010001077.1:0-2304 GCA_964533005.1 uncultured Saprospiraceae bacterium | reverse complement strand
TTAAAAATTTAGCTAAAAGTTGAATGGTGTAAAAAAAAAGGGGGGGTTTTAAAATTTTCTTTCGTAAAATTTTCAACCGCCCCGTTTGTTTTTCCACCTGTCAGCTTTGGGCAGGGCTTGCCACTATTTTCTATTTTCTGAAACCAATCATCTGCCTGTTTTCCCAGTTTGCCTGTTTTACTTTTTCTTCCAGGAGCAGGTCAATGATTGCCTGAAAGTCCTCGAATTTGCCATCATATTTCATCTCCAGTTCCGCCATTTTTTGAGCCAACTCATTGTAAGTCAGCGCAAACTGGCGAAACAGGACGAAGGCTCGCATGATACTAATATTGACCAAGACTGCTTTCTTGCTTTTCAACACGCTGGAGAGCATTGCGACGCCTTGTTCCGTAAAGGCGAAAGAGGAATATTTGCTGTGCTTTCCCTTCCGGCTTGAAGCGTCTTCTAATATCACAATTTGTGATCTTAGAGAAATTTCTCCCTGGCTTTCCAAATTCTTTAAGGCATCAGCCAAGGTGCATACAGCGATTGGGAGTTGGGAAGTACAGAAATCAGGTTGGACGCTGTCCCCAAACTCGCAAAAGTCTTCAATATGGAACTTCCTGAATTGCTGCAACGCCTGTTCAGTGAAAATTTCGTGTTCAATAACCACGACCAGAAAGGCGGAAACGCAGCAAACATAATCATCAACAACGTCGCTTCGGAAAGGGTGATGGAACTGATTGACGTGGTGATAGCAAAGTTTAAGAATTAGCCTTTTCGAATTGCTATTACGAGGCACTAATTTCTCTCCGTTTCTTCTCTTCCAGTTTCCGACTTTTGCCAACACATCATCCAGCCGCCCTTGCCCGCCTCACGGGCAAGGGCGGCTGGATTTCAAAAATAAAATCAACCATCCATGTTCACTTCAACTCATCCATCCTCCCGCCGGGAATTCGTCAAAACCTCCGCCCTCGCTGCCGGAGGAGTCCTCCTCATGCCGTCCATGCTGGCTGCAAAAGCCCATCTCGACGGCGACGACACCATCAAAGTCGCCCTCGTCGGCTGCGGTGGCAGGGGCACGGGCGCTATCATTCAAGCCCTGTCCACCAAGCAAAACGTCAAGCTCGTCGCCATGGCGGACGCCTTTCGTGACCGCCTCGACGACTGCTACAAACAAGTCACGGCAGACGACCTCGCCGATTGGACGGGCGTCGAAGGCAATTTGAAAAGCCGGGTCACCGTGCCGGAGGAACACAAATTCACCGGCTTCGACGCTTACCTGAAAGCCATCCCGCTCGCCGACGTGGTCATCCTAACCACCCCGCCCGGCTTCCGTCCGATGCATTTCGAGGAAGCGGTGAAGCAAGGCAAACACATTTTCATGGAAAAACCCGTGGCGACCGACGCACCTGGCATCCGCCGGGTTTTGGCTGCCGCCGAAATGGCAAAAAAGAAAAAACTGAACGTCGTGGTCGGCTTGCAGCGGCACTACCAAACGGTCTATCGCAAGTGGGTGGATTTGATGCAAAACGACGCCATCGGCGACATCGTCACCTCGCACGTCTATTGGAACAACGACGGCGTTTGGGTCAACGAGCGCAAACCCGGTCAGACAGAAATGGAATATCAAATGCGCAATTGGTACTATTTCAACTGGTTGTGCGGCGACCACATCTGCGAGCAGCACATTCACAACCTCGACGTGTCGAACTGGGTGAAGCAAAACTACCCGGTGCGGGCGCAAGGCATGGGCGGCAGGCAAGTCCGTGTGGGTAAAGATTTTGGCGAAATTTTCGACCACCATTTCCTCGAATTCGAGTACGCCGACGGCAGCCGGATGTTCAGCCAATGCCGCCACCAACCGGGCACGATGAGCCGGGTAACCGAGAGTTTTCAAGGCACGAATGGCTCCGCTCCCGAACCGGGCGTCCTGCTCACCCGCAGTGGTCACGTGATTTTCAAACACGAAGGCAAAAACGACCCGAACCCTTACCAAGTCGAGCACGACGAGCTTTTTGAAGCCATTGCCAAAAGCGAATTCAAATTTGCCGACGGCGAAAACGGCGCAAAAAGCACGATGACTTCCATCCTCGGCAGGATGGCAACGTACAGCGGTCAGATTGTCGAATGGGATGCGGCGCTGAATTCAAACGTGAGTTTGATGCCGCAGAAATTTGCGTGGGATGCGCAGCCGCCGGTGTTGCCGGGTGCTGACGGGATGTATGCCTGTGCCGTGCCGGGGAAGACGAAAGTCCTTTAAAATCAAGGGAGAGCGGTGGTTTTTGAAGAAGATTTGTAACCGTTTAGCACGTCTGACTCCCT
>CAZHLB010001076.1:2053-2305 GCA_964533005.1 uncultured Saprospiraceae bacterium | reverse complement strand
AATTTTCCTTTGGCAAAAACGGAGGAAATTATCGGCGTTCTTAAAACCATTGACCTTCAATCAAAAGGCGTGGATTACAACTCGACCGGGAAGGAAGAAGGCGAGCTTTTGCGGGAAATGGTTTGGCGGATATTGCATTGAAACCTCCGTGCCGCCAAAAAACAGTTTTGCGGGGACGCCCATAGCCCAAAATGCGGTTGGGGCCACGTTTATACCCCAAAAAAAAAAAAGGCGACCGAGGCATTAACCTGG